>CALDEW010000404.1 GCA_937942355.1 uncultured Pirellulaceae bacterium
ATACTGCTTCGTCGATACCAATTGCATGTTCGCTCGAGCCGAAAATTTGGCGGGTTCAGCTTGAAACGCCTTTAGACATCCTCCGCAACAAAAATAGATCTTTCCATCCCGATGGTCAGCAGCAAACTTTTCTTGCGCTAAACGTTTTGGATCTACCAAGCATTTAACTTCACTTAGATCCATCTTGGACGAAGCTGATTTGGGTTCCGATTTAGAAAAAGCTCGTTTGAAAGCGGCTGGTCCAAAAACGAGTTCGGCCTTAGCAGGTAAATCGGACGCCGATTCGACTTGAGTCTTACAATTCTCACAGCAAAATGCGACTTCCACGCCGCCCACCTTGGCCGTTTGTTCGACACTAAAATCCTTCCCCGCAATGGGACAGGCCGTTTGGACGTATTGCTGAGTCACCACCAGTTGGTGATTGGCGCGAGTTTGATGCGCTGAGCTATCAGCTGCAAACGCCGCCGCGCATCCCTTGCAGCAAAAATATACTTCACCTTCGGCATGCGAGGCCTTGAATTGCTCCTGCGCGTTGCGGTCACCTTCGACGACGCACTTCACACCGGCAAGTTCCTGCGAAAAAACAGATGCAGAAAAAGCGCTCGCAAAAATTGCGACGCTCACGATGGCCAAGGACAAACGGTACATTTCAAACTCCAGAAAAACTAAAAAAGTCAATACATCGAGTTTATCCAATCACTGATTCATTAGCCAGATCATTTGATCACGTCGGGTGGCGTGGCTCCGCCAGTAAGAAAGTCGCGAACCACCCCACCAGCAGCATTGCCAGCACGGCCCCAAAAACGGCGCTCAGCCCAATCGCGTCGATCAGCCATCCCACGATCAGCGACGACACAATCACCGGCAACGAAATGCAACAACTGATCGTACTGAGATAGGCGGGATGATTTTCAGGTGACGTGATTTCGAGGGCGTAGTTATTGAAATATCGAAACGCCAGTGGCGTGAGTCCCAACAAGAAGAAAATTACTAAGTAAAAAAACTGCAACGGCGAATCGAACCATTGCAACACGATCAACATCGTGGGGGCAACACACAAAAGCCCCATTATGATCCGCAGGATGCTTCGATTGCCAAAGCGATCTGCAAACCAACCCGCCGGTACGCTCAGCAGGGCCGCTCCTACCTGCTGGGCTACGATCCAATACAGCAACGTGCGATAGCCAGTGTTCAATTTCTCCCGCGCGATTGCCTGGTAGTGCGGAGACAAAGTAATTGACATCCCAAACATCGCACCGGCGATCGCAAGTAAACAAAAGTTTCGATCCTGAACAACCATACTGCGCGCGTTGGCGACAATCTCGATGCCAGTACGCAAGTTGCTTTGCTGATCGTCAGCATCTTCGATGAACCACCACGCGATCCCCACGGAACTAATCATTGCCAAACCGGACGTTCCAAAGATCAAACCAAACTGAGGCGGTGTTGATTCCAACCAAGGCTGTAGCAGCACAAAAGCGAGCACCGTAAACGCCAATCCGCCGATCAAGCTGCCTGCTGCGGCCAGTCTGCCACGTTGTTCAGCGACGATCAGTTTTCCTGTCAGCGTATTGAACACTAATTGATTGACGCCTGACACGATGAAAAAAATGGCGTACACCGTCAGGAACAACCAAGGCCACCAAACGCGATTTTGGCCTCCGGTGCCCCACCAGCACATCGCCAAAACAAGAAAACAACTTCCGGCCATCGTTGTCCACAGGCACAGCGCTTTTTTCTTCAAGCGGACGTTGCGAATACGATCGGAGAACAGCAACGGCGGAATCGACTGTCCCAAACGATTCAACATCGGCAAACAGCCGCGCTGCCAGCTCGCCCCGCCAATCAAATCCATGAAGGCCGGCATGATGATGCTCTCGGTTTTGAACATCCACCCGATCCGCATCAACACCTGATAAGCCGCAAATCGTATAAAATTAGCCCGATGCGTCTGGCGTTGCTTCGGGAAATTAGTCGATTTCGAATCGCGGAAGAAGAACAAGTGATAGATCGTTGCTGAGGAAAGGGTTTGCTGTTGCGTGTCGGCAGTGAATATCTCGCGACATCGTAACACGAAATCTTGTCCGGGCGAGCCACCGTCACAACGGCCTGTGGCGGCGAGTAAAACCTCGTACAATGATTAAGCAAATACAATCGGTTACCGCAGCACGATCTGGAAATCTGATGAATCCAAACTATCAAGCAACACTCAAAACTTTATTTGGCGCGGCTTTGATCGCGTTTACGTTTTCGTCAGCGGCGATCTCGACCTCCAATGCCCAGCTGTTTGGATTTGGTAAACGGGCCGCGCCTCAAAAATCAACCGAAACAATGCTCAAAGCCCGCGCGGCAATGACTGAAAAAATCTCGATTGAAGCCAAGGACGGGCGTTTTGTCTTAAAGTTCCCAAAAAATGAGGAAGCAGCGGAACTGGGCCAGTCCATCATCAAGAACTCTTACTCTAATTCTCATTCATCCAGCGGCGAAAACTTCTTTTGTCAGGCTGAATCTGACGTTGTGCAGTTCACGGTTAACTCAGGCGCTGACCGCTGGGGAATGGAGAGGGAGAATCTTAAATCCATCCAACTGCAAGACCTTACCGAGAAGACTAATCGCGTCAAAATCAATTTGGACGAAGCTAAGAACCGTCTCTCAATGATCTCGTTGAATCTTGCTCAAGAACGTATTCACATCATCCGCCAAACAAATGACAGGCTGACGCTGGTTGCCATCGAAGGGGACTCTTTTGACTTCGCGTCGGAGGCAACGTTCAACGATTTAGTCGCAGAATCTGAACTCGCCGCCATGATCGATCGCTTTCGAGCTGCCGGCCTGGGAGTACCCAAAGTTGCAGCCCGCTCCAACATCGAAAAGCTGATCGGATCAATTTTAAATTTCTCAGACGAAGATCGTAAGAAATTTGAAGCTACGTTTCCCAATTTGGCTTCTAAAAAATTCAAGCTACGAAAAGCGGCGGCAAAGAAACTTTCGGAACAACTGAACGAACACGTCGTGGCCGTCTCGGCGATGCTCCTGTCTGACAACCTCCCGCTGGAAACGCGCGCACGTTTCATCGAGGCGATTGAGGCCAGTGACGATGAATCCACAATTTTGATGATCAACACCATCGTAGACGGGAAGCTTACGAAGTCGCCGGAGATCCTGGTGAATTTATTGACCCATCAGATCGAATCTAAGGCGTCTGCCGAATCTGTTGGCAGCACGATCGCCCAACTCGAAAAATGCACCGATCAGAAATTTGGCGATGACGTTGTTGCATGGTCGAACTGGGTTAAACAATCACAACCGGACCGAACGAAGTCAGATCAAACAACCGACACCAAAGAAAAATTAGACACAAATCCAAGCAACGATAGAAAGAAACGACCACGCAAAAAGCCCCGCCGCCGACTACGAAAAACCGGAAGAGAACAGGTTCAGCAACCGCTCAAAGATCTGCTAAAGCTCAAACTCGGCGAACAAGGCAACGTGATGATCGACCGTGGGCACTGGAAGCAAACGTTCGACGATAAAACACCTGGCCAACTGATGAAGGAAGTCAAGCAATCATTCGAAGACTCAGGGCTGCCGAAATCGTGGCTGAAAATGGGCGGCAACCACAACGTCGCAGGTCTCGGCTACGAACAGATCTTATTCGAGCGCATTGCCGACAATGTTAAAGTCAGGTCGGCGACCTTTGTCCACGAGGCTGATCTCACCCCCAACAAGACGAAGTCTCTAAATCGAACCATGTACAAGTCGGGACTGCGAATGGCATTAATGGTACACCCCGAAGGAAACCGGTGGCAGGACGCCCGAAAAAAACGCGCATATTTCAAATTTCTTTTTGAAGATGAAGCTGAGGATTTGTTTTACCTACTCAGCGAACACCCTAAACTGGGTTTCTCCATTTTCGTTTTCTGGAACGACGGAAAAACCGTATTGAACCTGCGCTGTGATAAGAACGGCGAAGTCAAGCTCCATCATGTTTTCGAGCAACAGGAAACATCTCTATCGGCCAAGTCCGTCGAAGATCTATTGGACGAACACGGTGCTTTTGTGAGCTCGCAAATACTACCGCTGCTGGATAAGGTTGGCATTTCCGCAGGCGACGCTTTTGGACAAAGTGACGATTAAAACCAAAGATCCGCAAGGTCCCCGTCTCCTTCAAAGACCACCTAAAAGGCCTAGTTTCAAAATCTGCAAGACGAGTGTCGAGTAAAAAATCTGTCCGCAATTTCAACGCGACAAACAAGACATTCCCCACAAAAAGCGACGTTTTTCATCCAAACGCGAACTTCTGCTGGCAAACTGACTCCGTAGATCTTTTCTCTCAGAAGGATCTTTTAAGAATGAAAGCAGTTCCCCCTCTTTTAGGCAAAGTCGTTTGTTACTTTGCCGTTCAGCGATTCGAAAATGAACTTATTTCGGATCACAATCCCCTCTATTGGAGTTCAAAATGGAAATCATGTTTCTTGCTCAGGCCGCAGGTATCAATTGGATCGGAATTGCTGTTGCCGTAATTATCGGTGCAATCGCCGGTTTTTTGGCTGGTCAGATTCTAAAAGGTCGCAGCATGGGTTTGGTGCCGAACATCATCGTTGGAATCGTCGGCGCGTTTCTGTTCTCTTTCCTCTTCGGTTCTTTGAACTTGATTCCGGTCCCGTACGTCAATGAAATTCTCTCAGGGACGATCGGTGCCGTGTTATTGCTTTTCATCATCGGCCTCGTCAAGAAGGCTACCTAAAACCATGCCTTGAATTCCAGCATGCGGGAAGTGTAATCATGGCGCACAAACGCATGTATGGGCGGTTGACTTTCAGTCAGCCGCCTTTTTTTGTGCAATGTTCACGCGCAATTAACCTCAGGCGGTGATAAGGTTCGCACAATCAATTAGCATGGAATGACACACCATTTTCATGAAAAACTTATGGCATTGCCCTATCAAATCGCTGTTATTGGCGAAGTTCTTTGGGATGTCTTCCCAGACGACCAACGTCTGGGCGGAGCGCCCGCAAACTTCGCCGTTCACATTGGAAACTTGGCCGGTTCCTCGGCCAACGTAACCTTGATCAGCGCTGTCGGTGATGATCCCTTGGGAAAGCGGACCGTTGACCAGCTGGGAGAAAACGGACTCAGCATCGCGGGAATTCAAACTTCATCGCATGCGACTGGCAAAGTGATCGTGACGTTACAAAATGGATCGCCCGAGTACGAAATCGCTCACCCGACCGCTTGGGACGACATCCGCTGGACCGAGCAAACGGCGGCAGCTGCCAAACATGCTGACGTGGTATGTTTTGGCACTTTGGCTCAGCGGTCGCCCGTTTCAAGAGAAACAATTCAAACTTTTATCGCTGCAACCAGCCCTACCTGCCGCCGTATTTTGGATATCAACCTTCGACCCACGATGGACGATGAGTCCGTCTACCGGCGATCATTGGAGCTGGCGAACATTCTTAAACTGAGTGACCAAGAGTTACCAGTCCTAGCCAAGAATTTTAAGCTCACCGGTGACGTCGAAGTTCAGCTCAAACAATTGGCACAGCGATTTAAACTGAACCTTGTCGCTTACACTCAGGGGGCCCAAGGCGCGACATTGGTGCGTGGCGATGAAGTCAATCA
>CALDEW010000405.1 GCA_937942355.1 uncultured Pirellulaceae bacterium
ATCTAAAATGGATTCCTGAGGTTTAAGTTTTGTCGAGGCCAAGTTCTGGCCCCGTTTTTCAGGCCTCAAACTTTTTTGGCGAATCTCAGCTTGCTCATCTTTCAAAGGGCCAGACCTGAGAAGAACCAGTGAACGCGGCAATCTCGCCGGCGTTCGAATTTTCTGACGAAAGTGGATGACATGTTTAGTGGTTACGAAATGATCATCGTTGCGGCAGTTTTCATTCTCCTGTTTGGAGGTGCGAAGCTACCGAGCCTGATGCGCAACATGGGCCGCAGCATTAATGAATTTAAAGCAGGTATGGAAGAAAAGCCCGCTGCGCGAAAAATTGAAGAAAAAGAAACTGAGGCTGTCGAGTCAACCGATCAAGTGCGCGAGACGGTTGAAAAATAAGCGGTCCAACGCTGGCTTAGATTGGCCCCTCCCAGTAGTCTTTCATACCTTTTTTTGTTTCGGTCTGTTAAATCATTATGCTGCCCTTTGGAATCGGTGTCACCGAGATGATTCTGTTGGCGATCGTTGCAGTTATGCTGTTCGGCGGTCGTTTGCCCGAGGTCGCGAAGCAGCTTGGCGAGTCCTACGTGCAATTCCGCCGTGGTTTGGACGACATCAAAAGTTCGATCAATACCGACATCGATCTGAAGTCGAACCCGCTTAAAAGCCTGCCAGATTATTCGTCCGGTTCCTCAGTCGATGAAGACTACCCGGAAGCCGAAGACTACGAAGAGCCAACCGCTCCCGTGTTTACGCCTCCCGAAGAAGACGATCAGGATCAGTAAGACCGTTGTTGAGCGCGACGGCGTTAATCACAGGGTAGTGGACGAGGCCACGAGTCCAGCAGCTCGATTAAACGCAAAGGACTCGCTGCCTCATTCACTACCGCAGGTAGACTCTCCTGAGCTTGGGACTGCGCAGCAAAACAGCCAACCGCAAGCGGATGGCTGTTAACTTGTTTCTTATCTGCAGACCGCCATCTCAATGACGCGGTCAGTCAATCCCTAAAGGATACCGCCGTGAGTCCGCAATGGCTGCATGTGGCTTGGTTGATCCAAGAACCAGAACCGATGCCATTCATCTCGCAAACTGCGTAAGTCTTCCGAGGTGTGGATCAGCTGACGAGCCCGGACGGCTGGATCCGCATCATAGATTGGCAGAAAACAGCCAACGTTGCTGCTGATCGAAAACGCCATGATGCAGCAGACGAACAGTTTGGTGATGATCCGGTTTCTTGTTTTGGTTTTATTTGACACGTCGAGCGTCCTTGCGTCGGTGTTTATTTCATTCGCTAAATCTTACTCTCAGGCCATAGCGATTGGCTTACTGTTACCTTCGTCACTTTTACGGCAATAGCTTTAACCCGCATACTCAGATTATTCGACAAACTTTAACATGCTAGCGAAAGTGACAGAAACACCCTCTTAGGTTTAGGCTTGGAGGTAGTGGATGAGGCAACGAGTCCTGCCCCTCCTGTCCCCTTCGATTTCGTCTTCGATTTCGCCTTTGATTTCGCCTTTCGTGCATCGTTTAATGCAGCTGCAGGATTCGTGGCCTCATCCACTACCCTAACATTAGGACGTAACGGTTGCTTTAGGACTTCACCTTGGCCGGTTTCTGCTCGGGATACTTAACGCGCGCGTGGTAGACAGCATTGAGCGACTTCACCAAGCTCATCTGGATCGTGTGCAGCTGCTGCACCGTGATAGGACATTCGTCAAACTGCCCATCTTCGAATTTTTTGCGAGCAATTTCGGTGACCAAGTTTTCTAATCTTGCCGGCGTCGGCTCCCGCAAGGCGCGGCTAGCACTTTCGACGGTATCAGCCAACATCATGACAGCAGCTTCGGCAGTCTGCGGTTTTGGCCCTGGATAGCGATAGTCCGCTTGGTCGACTTGCGTGCCATCATTCTCTTCTTCACTGATCTTGGTGGCTCTTTGATAGAAGTATTCGACCAGCGTCGTTCCATGATGCTGCTCAATCAAGTCGATAATGCGTTTGGGGAGATTGTACTTATAGGCAATCTCGGCACCGTCTTTGACGTGGGCGATAATCACCAAAGTGCTCATCGTGGGTACAAGGTCGTCATGCTTGTTCGTTCCACCGGCCTGGTTTTCGATGAAGTAGTCCGGTTTTCGCAGTTTACCTACGTCATGGAAGTAGGCACCCACGCGACAAAGCAGACCATTGGCACCGATCGAATCGGCGGCCGCTTCGCTGATCGAGGCCACGTTGATACTGTGGTTGTAGGTGCCCGGGGCGCGTTGGACCAGTTCCTTCAACAACGGATGATTGGCGTCGCTCAGCTCCAGCAGACTGATATCAGTCTGAATATCGAACCAGCGTTCGAGATAGGGCAGCAATGCAGAAATCAGCAACCCTGCCAAAAACGTACCGGCGGCAAACCACACCGCGTCGGTCAACAAAGGCAATCCCAAGGGTTGGCCTAATAGATATAACACACCCACCGCAGTGGGAAAAACGAATGCGGCGGAAATCAGTCCAATGTTTACCAATTTTGTACGGCTGCGAATCTGACGGCACATAATCGCCGACGACGTTGCTGCGGTGGTGAGAATCACGAATTCTCCAAACCCAAAACCGTGCGCCACGGTGAAGGCTAACGCCACGAGCGTCGAAATTAGCATCGCCAATTCGATATGGTAGGCGATTGCAATGGTCACCGCAAAAATTACGATCGGCACTACTTCAGCCCGCCACTCGACTTTCATCGAAACGATCCACGCCGTCACCAACGTGACCAACATCAACCCCAGCAATAATGCGAAGTGCCTGATATCGGTCAACAGATAGTTATCTCGGTAGTAAAGATACTGGCAAAGCATCGCAAACACGGCCGCGAACAATCCGAAGAAGCAAATCGAACGAATCGTACGATCGTACCATTTGCTGCTGTTGACCAGCGCTTCGTGTTCGGCGCGCAGAAAGTCGATGTCTTCTAGCGTCAACGGCACGTTGGCCAAGATCCCCTGTCGATCAAGCTCGCGCCCATTGAACTGCTCCATCAGATCCCCCGGTTCATAAACGCGTTTAGCGATCTCGACCTCTTTGGCGACTTGGTTGGATGCTTTCTTGGACGCTGTATCGTCGCGTACCAGCGTCACCATCAATTGCGGCTTGATCCAATTGTAGATTCGATCGGCAACCATATTTCCTTCGTCAATGACGGCAGCCTCTTTGAGAATTTCTTCGATCAACCGATTTTGAAGAGCCTCGCCAGCCTCAGCGATACGTACTTGCGATACCAACGCACGTCGTTTGGCCGATGGATCTCCTTTGGGATACACCTCAATCTCCGTCATACTGCCTTGGCCAATTTCGTGGGTTAGGTTCGCCAAGAGGCCATGTTTATCGACTTCGATGAAAGCAGCGGAAAGGGCCCTTTGCAGCGCCGCCAGCTTCTCATCCTTTTCCAACGCCGCACGGAACTTCTCAAACTCCTCCTCGGCGACGACAGGGTCGTAATCTTCTTCTGTTGATTCGGAATCCTCAAACTTTTTCCAAGCCTCCGTCGCTTGAATTTCCTCGAACGACTTCTGCTTGATCGCAAACACGCTGTCTATCAACGCCAACCGTAGTTGCTCCAGCGGTTGGGGGTCATTGATGTAAATGTTCAATGCGTTGGCACGCGCCCGACGGATGTTCGCTTCAGTCGTTTCGTAATCGTTGTATTCAAACTGAACTCTTGCATAGATATCACGATCAGGAGCTTCCCGTACTCGGAATGAGAACGGAGGAGCCCAACCGAACATTACCACCCATAGGATACAAGTGATCAGAGCGCACAAACCGATCCGGTTCCAGACATTGGGATCCGACAGGAAATCGGTGACCTGCTCGACCGGAGCGCGACGAACCGGCATCGACCAGCGGCTGGTGTTTTTGGAAGAATTGGACATGAATATTAAAGGCTGAGCTTCGTGACTCGAATCTACTTTGAAGTTTTATACGTCGCCCGAATCAGTCAACGGTCAGGCACCCTAGGCAGCCAAGCTTCCGCTTCGCCGGCAACGTATTCTACTACTTATTTGCCTTTTCTCCTGCCCCATCTTTGTTAGCGTTTTCGCCTTTTCCGTCGTAAGCATTGACAATATCTGTCACCAACCGATGCCGAACGATGTCGGCTGCGGTCAGCTTTGCCAACGCAATTCCCTTAATGCCGGTCAAACGATCCAGCGCGTCGATTAAACCGCTGGGGGTTCGGTGCGGAAGATCGACTTGCGTTTCATCTCCTGAGACAACAATCTTGGAGTCGTGCCCCATCCGCGTCAAAAACATTTTCATCTGCGACACGGTCGTGTTTTGCGCCTCATCGAGAATAATGAAGGCTTCATTCAACGTGCGGCCGCGCATGTAGGCCAGCGGACAGACTTCGATCACGTCGCGTTCGACCAATTGCCGGGCTTGCTCAAAACCGATCATGTCATTAATCGCGTCCAGCAGCGGCACCAAATAAGGATTAATCTTCGCTTGAAGATCGCCCGGTAAAAATCCAAGACTCTCCCCCGCTTCAACGGCGGGACGCACAAGGACAATCTTTTGGACTTCCTGATTTTTTAGTGCTTCAACAGCCATCGCAACTGCCAGATAAGTCTTGCCCGACCCTGCCGGTCCAACCGCGAACACCAAATCGTTATTTCGGATCGCATCCACGTAGAGCCCTTGGCCGGCAGTGCGTGGACGGATTTCTTTACCGGCTTGGAAGGTTTCGATGGAAGCATGTTTTTTTGCCGGAGCCGACCGACCGCTGACACGCGCGACAGTTTCGTTGAATAGATCAGGCGTCAGATTCCCGCGCCGACGCACGATGTCGGTCAGCTGTTCAATGGCGTCGGTTGCTTGAGCGACAGATGTTTCGTTTTCGCCGGAGACGCGGATCTTCCCGTTGCGGTGTGTAATTTCGACGTTGAATTCATCCCGCAGACGACGAAGATGTTGATCCTTCGCTCCGAACAGAGGCAAAATAATCTTCTGTTCGATGGCAGAAATTGTTGATTCAGTCATAAAATATTGCGATGGCGTTTATACATCGCATCCAATGATCGAAATGAAAAGCCACGATGCTGACCCATGGGTCGGAATCTTTGGCCGTGGTTATATTATAGCTGTTGGTTAAGGGACAGCGGATATTCAATGGGGTTCACACTTGTTAAAAGATCGGAGCAAACGGGTTGTAAGGCTTATTTCTGTTGGCGATACAATTATTAGACGCTTTCTAATAGGCTTTCTTGCGTCCAATTATTTCCGGCTTCCGTATACGTTTAGAATCTGAGAATATGTCAACAAAGAAAATCCAGTTTGCTGACTTGAAAAGGAAGTGATCTTTAGAACAATGCGCGTTGTGGAGCTGTTCTGAACTACCTTCGGTATTCAGCTGAACCACACTATCCAGTTTGAACGCTTTGAGATTGACCCATGAAACAGATAACCGTGCCATTTTTGGTGCTGCTGGCCAAAGCGCTAAGCGGTGCGACGGTGCGCTGGGTCGATTGTCAGCCGGACATCTGTCAGCGCGTTTACTTCGCCAACCACACCAGCCATCTAGATGCGCTGGTTTTGTGGGCTTCGTTGCCCAAACCGATTCGGGCTCGAACACGTCCGGTCGCGGCGGCCGACTATTGGCGAGGGGGCCCCGTCAGGCGTTATATGGCTCGCGCGTTTAATGCGCTGCTGATTGACAGAAAAAAAATCAAAATCCGCAACAGTCCCATCGACATGATGCTCAGGGAGATCGGTGATACTCAGTCGCTGATCGTGTTTCCCGAGGGCGGTCGAAATCACACCGACCAAATGAAGCCGTTTAAAAGCGGGCTGTTTTATCTGGCGAAAAAGCGGCCGGATCTGGAGCTGGTTCCCGTTTATATCGATAATCTCAACCGAGTCATGCCAAAAGGCGAATTTTTGCCCGTTCCGCTGCTCAGTTGTATATCCATCGGGGCACCGATATGGCTAGAATCTGGCGAAGGCAAAAACGATTTTCTTAAACGCGCCGAAGCGGCCGTGTTGAAGATGAAGGACCATTGATCTTCCCAGAGGCTAAAACCTCCCAGTAGTGGACGAGGCAACGAGTCCTGCGGGGCGATAAAACAGGTCCTCCGGGGCGTTCTGCCAGGCGATGGAACTTCACGTCTGCTTGCCTTCGTTGTCAATCTTTTCGCTCAATCACCAAACCACACAATGGAAGCTCCTTGCAGCATTTTTTAGCCACATTTCAGAATACAGCCGCTGCGGAAACGCCGGTCGCCCAACCGGCGCTGTTGGACTTTTGGACGACGGTGATGATGCTGGGCGTGCTGGTTGGGCTGACGATCCTATTGGTGATCGGGCAAGTGCTAAAACGGCAACCGGAGTCAAACTTCGACCCGGCGATCATTCGCAACTTCAATAAACGCGTCATCACATGGTTGACGATTTGCGTGCTGCTGGTGATGAGCCTGCTGTTCAACAAAATTGTTACGGTGGTGCTTTTTGCGCTGATTTCTTTGTGGGCATTGCGCGAGTTCATTACGATGACGCCGACGCGCCGAGGCGACCACGGGACCCTGTTCTGGTTGATCGTCGGGTTTACGCCGTTTCAATATTACATGGTCGCGATGAATTACTACGATCTTTATACGATCGTGATTCCGGTCTACGCTTCGCTTTTTATTCCTGGCCGGATTGCCTTCACCGGCGATCACAAGCGCTTTCTGGAACGGTCGGCCAAGATCCAGTTTGGGCTTTTGATCTGCGTTTATGCTCTCAGTCACACTCCGGCGCTGCTATATCTGGACTTGGTTTACTGGGACAGCGAAGCTCAAAAGCACCTGCCATGGACGGGCAAAACGGCAGGGCTATTGTTTTATTTTATTGTCGTGGTGCAGGTCAGCGACATGCTTCACTTCGTTTGGGACCGATTGGCCGGCAAACACATCATTGCTCCGGCAGTGAATTCCACCAAAACTTGGGAAGGCGTCATCGGAGCGGCTTGTTGTACGGCGCTCTTTGGAATGCTGATTCAATTTGCCACTCCGTTCACATGGTACGGAGCCGGTTTTATGGCGTTGGTGATCAGCGTCATGGCCTCCTCGGGCAGCATGACCATGTCGGCCATCAAACGTGATCGCGGCGTCAAAGACTATGGGACTTTGGTGCAAGGCCACGCAGGCGTGCTAGACCGCATTGATTCAGTGTGTTTTGCGGCCCCGATCTTCTTTCACGCGACACGATTCTTCCTCAACGCTAACTAATTTTTTTCAGTCGCCCTTTGCGAATTGATAGGCGACACGCTCTTATGGCCAATTTAAAACAGACGATGGACGCTTACGGTATCGAACTACCGGAGGACCAACGCACGCAAGTCAAACACTATTGCCAGATCCTGTGGGAGTTGAACAAACACATCAATCTCACACGGCATACGACTTACGAAAAATTCGTTTCGCGCGACCTTTATGATGCGATCCAGTTGTCCAAACTGATCCCTGAAGGGAAGGAAGTTTTGGACGTAGGTTCCGGTGGCGGCGTACCAGGCGTTCTGTTGGCCATCATGCGCCCTGATCTTCAAGTTACGCTCGCCGAATCGGTCGGTAAGAAGGCATCAGCACTGGGCCAGATGACAGAAGGAATCGAGCTTGAGGTCGAAGTCTATCAGTGCCGTGCTGAGGATTTACTGGTCGATTTTCGGTTCGACTACACCACCGCCCGCGCTGTCGGGCCACTGGTGAAACTGGGGACTTGGTTCGAGGAAGTTTGGCTGTCGGTGGGGAAATTGTTGGCGCTCAAAGGCCCGAACTGGCCCCAAGAAAAAAAAGTTGCTGATGAGGCGAAAGTGCTGGACAAGGTGGCTCTGGAAGTGGTAGCAGAATATCAGACGCCGGGGACCGAGTGGACGTCGTATATTTTGCAGTTGCAGACCAAACGGTAGGCAAGTGAGAAAATAATCTAGTGTCGAAATTCCAAAGTATTCTCCAGTTGGTATCATCAACAGCCGAACAATAAGCTAAACTAGAGACATAGATTACTCCAGCAAAATAGACGGCTGAGGGACCAATTTTAGGGTAAACCGGAGTCAATAGTGGCTTGTGCTTAGCACGTCCGACTTTCGTTTTTCTCCCAGCGACTCCCATCGCTGCCACTGCGCTGGAGATAATCTTTTATTGCCGTTTCGTTCACGCGAGGCGGTTTTTTTATGCGCTGTCGCCGTCGATCAAACCATCGTAGGCCGGACCGAGCTGACGGAACTTTATTCAAACGCCACCATTGGCGGCAACGAGGAACCCGCGCCAGGCAAAACCACCGCAAAAGAAGAGTCGGCGCTGTTCCGGCAGCCGATCGAGGAGACTTCGCACTAGAGGAAACTCTTCCCAATGCACAAGCCGTACCTGCGCCTATCGGCTTGATACGGCCTACTTGCCTTTTCAAAGGACCTTTTGCGCTGTCGCCGTCGATCAAGCCATCGTAGGCCGGACCGAGCTGACGGAACTTTATTCA
>CALDEW010000406.1 GCA_937942355.1 uncultured Pirellulaceae bacterium
C
This sequence comes from uncultured Pirellulaceae bacterium, assembly GCA_937942355.1. GTDB lineage: Bacteria > Planctomycetota > Planctomycetia > Pirellulales > Pirellulaceae > Mariniblastus. Next base: position 2 of record CALDEW010000406.1, read on the forward strand.
TGTTAGCGGCAGGGCGCTAGCCGCCGGTTCGTTAAAGCACGTTTCCCCAATGCTTCTGCCAAAGGCCCCGCAACCCGCGGCTAGCGCCCGGCGGCTAAGAAGCGCGATGCAAGCCACACCCGGCGCAAAGCTAACCTTAATACGTTTCAACAAAACCCCACCCACTGTTAGCGGCAGGGCGCTAGCCGCTGGTTCCTTGAAGTACGTTTTCCCACTGCTTCTGACAAAGGCCCCGCAACCCGCGGCTAGCGCCCTGCGGCTAAGATAAGCTAATCTTTCATGGTTCTTCATTTTCACACCTGCCGAATCTTTGCAAATTGTTTCTCCAGACGCTTTGATGATACCGTAAGGCTCGTCCCGAGTGTCTGAGCAAACAGCGAAACCCGATACTCCTCGATCATCCAGCGATACCAATCCAGCTCAGGGTCGACGACCGATTGAGCCTCTTGCCGAGCCTTAATCTCGTGATACTTATCCCAATAATGATCCAACTCCCTCGTTTTCATTTGATCAACATCGACAGCCGTGTTCGGAAGTTTTTCGATCCGCAGCGCAATCGCCTCGAAAAACCGCGGGTACTCCTTCAACCACTCCCAAGAAGTAGTCGCTAAAAAACCATCCAGCGTCAACGAAACAATCTGAGCCTTAATATCCCCTTTGACGGGACTGCGGTTGGCTGGAATGTTCTCCATCTGCAAATACGCTTGATGAACCGAAGCCGCAAAACGAGGCAACCATTTCGCCACATCCTGACTGGCCATGCTCAGCTTCTGCACCGCGCCGGACTGAAGAGTATCGAACTCTTCTTCGGAACGAGGGAACTTTTGCAAATGGACAAACGCAATCCGCACAATCAAATCTGCCAACTGCGGCCGCAGCGTCTTGGACGGCACAATACGCGCCAACTTCAAAGCGTGCTGATCAAGGTTGGGCAGGTGAGCAATCTGGGCCTTCACCGATTTACGATGAAGCATCTGCATCAGCCGCACCAATCCCTGCCGCGAGACTTTATCGCTGGCGGGCCGCGAATCGACCAGTCGCAAACCGACGGAGTCTTGCTGGTCAACGATCGCCGGGTACGCCGACAGCCGAGTCGCTCCACGGGTGATGGTTACCTCTTTTGGAAACTCCCCCCAACTCCATTCCGATAACCCGTCTTGATGCCACGTCGAATCCTGAGCCTCGACAATACTACTGGCGTGTTCGGCACCTAATTGCGACCGCACCTCGGCAACCGAACGGCCTTTGGCGATCACTTCCCCTTCTTCGTCAACGACTTCCAGATTCACGTGCAAATGCGGCGCAAGTTTTTCCTGCTTGAACATCTGCACGGTGATCGGCACACCGCCAATACGTGTCAGTTCTTTAGCAACCGCTTCGGCGAAGAAACCTTGTCCCATCGGCATTGATTCGATCACTTGATCCGCCGTCTCGGGAGCCGGCACCACATTGCGGCGAATCTGTTTGGGAAGACTTCGGATAAGCCCGATGATTCGTTCCTTCATCAGCCCTGGCACCAACCACCCGGTTTGAGCGTCGTCCAATTGCCCGACTCCATCAACAGGCACCCGCACCGTCGCTCCGTCGTTGTCTGCACCGGGTGCGAATTGATAAGTGATGGGAATCTGCATCGAACCAACCGCGACCTCGTCGGGAAACTGATCGCGGGTCGAATCATTGCCACTTTGGGGCAAAATATCCGCGCGCGTCATACGCAGTTTCTGATCCAGTTCATCATCGTCTTTGATTACTTTGTTCAGACTGCGGGTATCAAAAACATTGGCGGGGATGGCGCTTTGATAGAAGTTGACGATATCCTGCGGGTCGACGATTAGATCACGGACTCTGGTCTTGGCGGCCTCGGTGGACAGCTCCTCCAGCAACCACTGATTGTGCAAATAGAAGTCCTGTTTCCCCGTGAATTCATCGCCGGAAAGCCCATCACGAATAAAGACATCACGTGCCGCTTCGCAATCAATCCGACCATAGTGAATCGCGCGGCCGGCGACGATGGGGATACCGAACAGGCTGACGTGTTCGGATGCCATCACCGATTGCTGCTTCTTACTCCAGCGCGGATCAGCATATCGTTTTTTGACAATGTGAGCCGCGATTGGTTCAATCCAATCCGGCGAAATTTTTGCAGCCACACGTCCATAACGTTTGGTCGTCTCCACAATCTCACTGACCATCACCCATTTCGGTTTCTGGTTGAAGATCCCCGAACCGGGCCAGAGGTTAAACTTGATTCCACCAGCGCCGGTGTACTCATGGCGATCGGTCAACGTCGCGATACCTGAGAGCAAACCCGTCAGCAGACTGCGGTGGATCGCGTCGTAGTCATTTCGCCGTTTTCCCGCTTTCAATCGCTGCTGCGAAACCATCGCTTTCAGTTGCCGATGGATGTCCTGCCATTGCCGCATCAAGGAATAGGAAATGAAATTCTGAACGCAAGCCTTTTTCAGTTTGCCGCGCGAAAGATCGGATTTCAGCTGATGAAAGAAATCCCAAATGTTCAGCAGCGAAATAAAATCCGAACGCTCGTCTTGGAACTTCTCGTGCTGTTCATCGGCCGCTTTCTTCTTCTCCGCCGGTCGCACCCGCGGGTCTTGAATTTCCAACGCCGAAGCAATTACCAGGATCTCGCTTAAACAGCTCTCTCGATCCGCCGCAAAGATCATCCGCCCAATTCGTGGGTCAACCGGCAGACGGGCCAGCCGCCGCCCCAAAGGCGTCAGTTTCCGGCGTTCGTCGATGGCACTGATTTCGAACAGCGTTTTGTATCCATCACGAATCGAATCGGCCCGTGGCGGATCAATGAACGGAAATTCGTCGATCTGCCCAAGATTCAACGCCAGAGTCTGCAAAATGACCGAAGCCAGATTGGTGCGCCTGATCTCGGGCGTTGTGAACTTGGGACGTTGTTCAAAATCGTCTTCGGAATACAGACGCACGCAGATGCCAGGCCCAATGCGACCACAACGTCCGGCCCGTTGGTTCGCCGATGCTTGCGATACCGCTTGGATCGGCAAACGTTGGACTTTGCTGCGTGGCGAGTAATGACTGATCCGCGCGGTGCCCGTGTCGATCACGAACCGTATCCGCGGCACCGTGATCGAGGATTCGGCGACGTTGGTCGCGAGCACGATTCGGCGAGCGTTACCCGGATTGAAGATCAGATTCTGTTGGTCAGTCGAAAGCCGCGCGTACAACGGCAAGATCTCGGTTCGCGCCCCCTGCAATTTCGCATCACGCAACTTCTTGGCCAAGGAACGAATGTCGGCCTCGGTCGGTAAAAAGATCAACGAATCGCCGTCGTCAATTTCCGCCAGTTCTCGGACGGTGTCCACCACCAAGTCCAACGGATCGTTCTGCGCCGATTCTTCCTCGGCGGGCGGACGGTAAAGGATGTCCACCGGATACGTTCGGCCTTGAACGCTGATGATCGGCACCGAAGCACCGATCGCTTCTGCGAAATGATCGGCAAAACTTTGCGTGTTGATCGTGGCCGAAGTGATGACCAGCCTAAGATCAGGCCGCTTTCTCAAGATCCGCGTCAGACAACCCAACAAGAAATCAATGTTCAACGATCGTTCATGAGCTTCATCGATGATGATCAAGTCGTATTGATCCAAGAACCGATCTGATTGCGTTTCGGCCAACAGAATCCCGTCGGTCATCAGTTTGACGTAGGTGTTCGATGACGTTTTATCATCGAAGCGAATTTTGAAACCGATGTCTGTGCCCTGCGCCGATCCCAACTGCTGAGCAATCCGCGCCGCGACGCCGCGCGCCGCGATACGTCGAGGCTGCGTGTGGCCGATGGTGCCGCTGATACCAAAACCGGCTTCCATGGCGATCAAAGGAAGCTGAGTCGATTTACCGCTGCCTGTTTCACCGCTAATCACGACGACTTGGTTGTCGGCGATCGCTTTGGCGATTTCGTCTTTGCGTTCGAAGATCGGAAGATCGGTGTCAAACTTCAGTTCCGGCAAACCGTCACGGCGCTTTTTCAGCCGCTCTGCCGAAGCTTCGATCGCGCTGGCCAGTTGCTCAATCGCCGCCGGCGCGGGTTCGGTTTGATCGCGCAGCTTCCTTAGTTGCTTATTGAATCCAAAACGATCGCAATGCATCGTTTCGTTGATACGCTTTTGCAGCTGGTTAAAATCAGAGGACAATGTTGGTTCAGCAGTTGGAGATTTTTTATGCGATTGAGGGTCACTATTCTTTCAGGACCATGTCGATGCACAAGACCGCTGCCAAAATCAATTGTCTCACCGGTTGATCGGGCGGGACATCTTCGGAAATTTGCAGGACGTAGTTGTCGGCGGAAGTGAACAACTCCTTGCCTAACCCGCCCCATTTTTTTGAGACCTTCGCCAATTCGTTATCGCCGGCCAAGAAACGAAACTCCCAACTGGTCCACTTCCCCTTGAGCTGACACAGCGGTTCGTCCTTGGGGCTTAAAACCGTGAACGCGCCACCGATCGAGAAAAACTTTTGCTTGAAAGCACCAATTTTTTGATTCGATTGATCAAAGACTTCCACCGTCGAAACAAACAGAGAGATTCCGCGCTTGACGCGAATGATGGGCCTGCCGTTGAGGTCTTGGATCTCAATATCAAACGGCGTCATTCGTTTGTAGTCGGTGAACCGCAGAAGCTTGGTAAAGAACCCCAGGTTCGGCTCGCGGCAGTAGAGAATTGGCTGGCCCGTTTCGGGCGCCAAAATGTCAAAATTGTTTGCGGCCTTAAACATGCCGACGTGTTCTTTGACCAAAAAGAGGTCGCGTTCTAAAGCAGGATGCATCGCGTTGTCCCAATATCATTTTCTTGATGTGACCGAATCTCCGGTCGCATTAGAACAAAAGATGATCAGCGCTTGAAGAGTGGTCACTCAAAAGTAGCTCCCCTTTTCGTTTCCGATGGGGAGGCCGTGCATCCGAAATTCTGGAACAGCCTACGTGGCATACAAGAAGGTTGGCGAGTCATACCAAATAGCCCACACGATAACGGCAACGGTTATCACACAAGCAAGCAAACTGGCGAAGGCAAGCCGGAATTTACCGAGGTAGCAAAAACTGGTAAATCGCGCGAAGTGAAGTATGCCGCACATGACCGCAATTAGCAGCGACACAAATTCCACGCCGATTAATATACGGTTTTGATATCGCTGCAAATTCTCGATCAGGCTGTAGTGATGGAGAGTGGTCACCACTAGAACAACCAGCGGCGCGAGGCAGATTTTCTCGACTGTTCCCACCCATGGACCTTCGCCACCACCGTTAGCGGCCGAGACGCCGGGTTGATACGGATTGAGCTTCACTTGGTCTCCGCTGGCGGGAAGTCGCCCCATTAGTCCATGCAGCAATCGGGCTTAATTCGAAACCAACGTCACCAGCTGAGCCTTACCTTGGTAAACGTCTTGCATACCGATGGTCACTTTTTGATTCTTCTGACCGACGGCATTACCAACCGCCTTGTACTGAATCGTTTCCTGTTGTCCGGAAGCCAGCTGATTAATCTCCCATGAGATTGTCTGGTTTTCTTGATCGAACCAAGCATCGCGATCGAGCACGGTGACCTTCAAACCCGATGGTACGGACAACTGCACGATGATTCTTGAGGCTTCGGTGTCATTGGGATTAGTAACGGTGATGCTGAAGTTCGCTTCTTGATTGGCGGTAAGTGTAACTGGCCCATCAACAGTTGCAGACAGCTTTGCGTCGGCAGAAACCTGAGCAGCAACGGCCCGTGCGCTGGCCAGCTGGGCTTGCGCGCCGTTGGCGCTGTTGAGTGCAGCGTTGGCGAAGTTTGGCGGCTGAGCTTTGCCGGATCGCGCTGTCGCGTCTGCGACAGGATTGGTTCCCACTTCAGCAGCCCCGGGAGTAGCAACTGCAGGAGCAGCAGGGACGATGGTTGGAGTCGCGGCGATGGGCTCCAAGGGCAACAGAGGAGATTTCACTTGAGATACTTGAGTCACCGGAACCGAGTACTTTGGAGTCGCAAGGGGCTCCAACGGGATTGCCGACACAACCTCAGCGGGAGGTGCCAACGGAACATTAAGTTCCGCAGCGATAGGCGTCGTTGTTGGTGCCGCGGTTGAAGCCTCTGTTTTTGACTGCGCAACGTAGTTAGGATTGGCTATTGTTGAGAACACGTGGACTGATTCTAGCGCCAGTCGTGTCTGAAATTCAACGACATTCGTGGTTGGGCTGACTTCAACTTCGATAATCGACTTGGAACCGGCTTTGAGGTTCGACAGATTCACGTGAGCCCGTTGGGCGGAACTGCTGGCTGACGCGGGAACAACATTGGTGATCGTGACGTCTTGGGGAACGTACAAATCGACCGAAGCGTTGGTCGCATCAACGGTACCCACGTTCTCGACCACGAACAGGTAAAGGTTCGGATTGTGAGGCTGCACAAAAGGGTTGCGAATAATGATCTTTGGCGATGCGGCTCGTTTGACCGGCTGCTGCGGTGTCACATTGGCCGGCCGATATGCGGGACTGACCGGCTGCTGCGGTGCCACATTGGTCGGTCGGTATGCGGAATTGATCGGCAGCTGAGGTGCCCCATTGGGTGGTCGGTATGTGGAACTAGCCGCTTGCGAGGATACGGTCGGATTATTCCGCAATTGAATCGGAGGCATCGGAACCAATGGGTTGAGCGCGGCGGTGCGGGCCTCTGGTGTTTCAGTTGGCGCTTGCAGCACAGGATACTCGACAACAGATTGCTGTGGTTTGACCAGCGGAGCCAGAGGCGCGTAAGCGGCTTTGCGAACCTGACCGGGAATCTTGATCGGGCTCATCGGCTGCAACAGGGAAACTTCAGGCGGAGCGGGTTTTACGATTTGTTGCGCGAACGAAGTTAGTGGGCACGCCGTAAGCATGACGGCACAAATAGCAGATGAGGTTTTCCAGCGAAGCATGGGTCGCTCCTGAGTCAGTTGTTTTAGGTTGGTCGATCGCTTTTGAATTTTAAATTTGCGATCGAATCGATGACGCCAGCCACGGATATCCGGCACTTTCGGATAAATCGGTACTACCGTCACAAAACAACTGCAAAAGCCGACCAGCCCGCAAATCTTAACACCATTGCTAGCGTCCAAAGCCACTCCAAATGAATTTCGCAAACTTTAAATGGCCGGTGACCTAAGGCGTCACTGGTAGATGCGAATATTGAAATAGCCAAGGAAAGTCCCCCGGCTTTTCATCTAAACAACTACTCTTAAAGGAATATGCCATGTTAGTTTTATCACGCAAATTGAATCAGTCGATCATCGTCGGTGACAACGTCAAGATCCAAGTTCTCAAGATCAGCGGCAACACCGTCCGCATCGGCATCGAAGCCCCCCAGGACGTCAAAATCCTGCGCGGCGAGTTGGCGCCCTATGACGTCGATACCAAAACGCCTGCTTCCCAGCAGCGAGATCCTCAGCAGGGTGAAAAACTGACGATCGAATTTGAATTGGATCCTGATGATCCAACCTACCTCCCCAATCCATTCGTCGTCGCCCAAGCGAGTTGATCCACCGTTGAGCCGAGATAGATTGCCCAAGGCACTCCACCTGCGCTACCTAGATTAAGACGAAGGTCATTTAAGGACGCCGTCTGAGCACCATTAAAACGTTTCGGCGCGACAAGTCTTTGAGTTGGCGACAGCCGCAATGTAGGCGTCGGCCAAGGCGTCTTGTCCGGCTAACCGTAACGATCTAACGGTTTTCAGCAGTTTTGCGTCGACTTCAGCCTGAGCCGCAGACGCTGCTGATTTAGCCGCTTGCGCCTGAGCCGCCATCACATTTTTTGCTGAAGCCAACCTTGGCGAAGCCGTGTGAGATGCCTGCGCGGTAGGGATCAGGTACTTCGAATCCCCAACAGCCTCCTGCAACATTGCAGTGACAACTTCCCTGGGAAGTGCGATCGGTTTCGGTTTTGCTGCCACCAAGTGATTGGGATGGGTCGCAGTCGTGAACTTTTGAAGTGACTCCAGCGCCATACGCGTTCGAAATTCAACAGTTCTGGTGGTAGGGCTGACTTCGACTTCAATGATCGACTTGGAACCGGCTGCTAAATTCGTCAAACGGACACGAACCCATTGGGCATCGCCGGACGTCGGAGCGGGTACGACGTTGGTGATCGAGACATCTTGGGGAACATACAGATCAATTGACGCGACCGTTGCGTCAACGGTACCGACATTTTCAACCACAAACAAATAGAGGTTGGGGTTGTGAGGTTGTACAAAAGGAGCGCGGATAACGATGTCCGGTGACGCCACACCTTCGAACGTTGCGCGGCTTTCCGACGCTACCGTCAGCGGTTGCAACGCGCGGTTACTTTGCTGCTGGGGTGTTGCGATCTGCTGCGCGAACGTAGTCAGTGGGCAAACCGAAATTGCGATAGCACAAAACGCAGATTGAATTTTCCATCGAAGCATGGGTCGCTCCCGAGTCAGATATTTTGGGTTGGATGCCAGCGGTATAAATGCAATCATGCAATCAAATCACAAGCGTCAGCCGCAGATTGTTGGCCCTTTCGGATAATTCGGTACAACCGTCATAAAACAACTGTAAAAGATTGCCAGCCCGCAAACTTTAACATCTATCTCCGCGTGTAGAGTCCCGGGGCTAATCGCCACCAGTTTGCTTCCAAGCCTTAATCGCGATAACTTGGCATCACATCTCTCCGATCTGGCCAGGCTTCATACCCAATGAGACGAACGAATCAATTTATTCTGATCGCGACTTTCCTGCCGTTTTGCTGGCTGGCGTTTATGGCGGTTCACGAATTGGGACACGTTTGCGCGGCGACTGTCACCGGTGGAACTGTAACCAATGTCGTGCTTCATCCGCTGGCGATATCACGCACCGATGTTTCTCCGAATCCGAACCCAATTACGGTTGTTTGGGCGGGCCCCTTCGTAGGCGTTCTTCTGCCGTTGTTATTCTGGGGGGCGCTTTGGAAATTCAAAATTCCAGGAGATTATTTAGCGCGGTTTTTCGCGGGCTTCTGCCTGATCGCTAACGGGGTCTACATTGGCGTTGGATCATTTGAAAAAATCGGAGACGCAGGTGACATGCTAAAAAGCGGATCGCCGATTTGGACGCTTTGGATATTTGGCATCGTCACGGTGCCGTTCGGATTTCTGATTTGGCATCGGCTTGGTGAAAAATTCGGACTGGGTGAATCGGACGGCCAAGTCGATCGGTGGGCGGTGTACCTTGCCGTTTGTTTGCTGGGGCTAATCTTAACAGCGACATGCTTAATCAGCCCGCAATATTAGTTCACCTTAGAACCTTAGATATACCAACGCACGATTGGAAAGATCGACTATACTTAGGTTGCCAATCACCGAACTACCGCGCGTTGGCGCGGCAACCACGCAATGGAACCAACTTCACTTAGCCTATTGGACCAGATTCGAAGTGCCCCTGAATCTGAAAGCGCACAGGCGTGGCAACGCTTGCATGACATTTACACGCCGCTGATCCGCAACTGGCTTCAAAAACAATCGGTGGTTGGGGCCGAAGCTGATGATCTGGCGCAGGACGTGATGATCATCGTCATGCGAAAGCTGCCCGGTTTTGTTCACAACGGCCGGCAAGGCGCTTTTCGGAAATGGCTGCGATTGGTGGTCGTCAATTGTGCTCGGGATTTTTGGAAAACCAACCGCATTCGACCTCGGTCGCAGAACGACTCATCATTTCTGGTCGAAATGAATCAGCTTGCCGACGACGGCAGCGCGATGACCCACAAGTGGAATGTGGAGCACGACCTGGCGGTGATGGAGAGAATCCTCCAACAAGTTCGACCTTTGGTGAAACCATCAACCTGGTCTGCGTTTGAACAGACAACGATTCTTGATCGCAGTCCTGAGGATGTCGCCGCCGAATTGGGTATTTCGGTCGCGTCGGTCTATACTTCGAAATCGCGTGTCCTCTCCAGAATCCGCAAAATAAGCGGGGAATTACTCGATTAAGGCCATAAAGAAAGATTTTTTTGATTCTCGTGTAAGAACTCTCATCAGCGGTCCATATATGGGTATCTCAACGTGGCCGACGTGTTTTACACGGCTGCTACAAGTCGAAAATTAAAACTGAGTTATCTCCATGGCCGCTGCAAAAAACACTGCAAACTCGCGACACCCAGACAAGCAAACGATCGAATCGTTTGCCCATGGTCTGTTGGAAGAATCCACCGCGGACTCCGTCGCGGCTCACATCGAAAACTGTGACACTTGTTGCCAAGCCGTCAAAACAGTTCCAGCAGACCGGTTTTCCGTTTTGGCGCGTGCGGCAGGTGTTGCTGCGGATAAGAACGCAGTCCCTCCCACCGCCACCACCGGCGATCATGCCGATTCGGATATTGCTTCGGCCCTTGGGACGGTGGAACGTTATAAAATCATTGACCGTGTCGGCAGCGGTGGGATGGGCGCGGTCTATCGCGCCCAACACAAAATGATGAACCGCATGGTGGCCATCAAGGTCATCAATTCGGCGCTGACAGGTAACCCGGAAGCCATCAGCCGTTTCCGCAACGAAGTCCGCGCCGCAGCGCGACTGACGCATCCCAACATCGTCACGTCCTACGATGCAGACAACGTGGGTGACCTTCACTTCCTGGTAATGGAATTAGTCGAAGGAAAAAACCTCGCCACGTTGGTCAAGGAAAATGGGCCTCTTGCCCCTGACACCGTCGCCCGTTTCGCACGGGATGCTGTTTCAGGTTTGGCGGCCGCACACGCGCAAGGCATGGTTCACCGCGACATCAAGCCCCACAACCTGATGGTTGACGAAGAAGGCCGAGTGAAAATTTTGGACTTCGGATTGGCTCGGTTGGAACGGGCACAACCAGAGCTGACCGAGATTGCCGCTCAATCCGGCGGACTTACGGGCACCCACATCGCCATGGGAACGCCGGATTACCTTGCCCCCGAACAAGCCAAAGACGCTACTCAAGTCGACATTCGCAGCGACATCTACAGCCTTGGTTGTACGCTTTACTTTCTGTTGACCGGCCAACCCCCGTTTCCCGGCGGCGGACCTGCCGAAAAAATCGTGGGACATCTCGCCGCGCAGCCAACCTCACTGACAGAGCTACGCCCGAACCTTCCACCTCAACTCGTGGACGTCGTCCAGCGCATGATGGAGAAAGCACCCGAAGACCGTTTCCAAACGCCGGCCGATCTTTTGAGTCGTCTGCAAACGCTCAACAGCGCTCAGCCGGCCCTCCAGAAGAAACGCTCAAAGTTAATATGGGCTTTCTTGGCCGTTGCGATCGCCTCGGCAGCGGCAATCCTCTTGGCGACTTCAATAACAACAGTTTTCGCTCCTACGCCGCGCGTGTTAATCGTTTGCTCCAACGAGGTTTTCTACTCGGAATACGAACCGGTTAGAAACGCGCTGCAAAGCCGCAGCGTCCAGGTGGTGACCGCGGCGGCTGACAGCTTGATCCGATCCGTTGACGAAACTAAAGCACCTCCATTGGAGGCGGATCTTTTGTTGGAAGATGTCGCCCCCGATCAGTTTGATGCTGTCGTTTTTGTAGGTGGGCATAATCAAGAAATTTTAAGCGGAACTTACGCCGCGCCCGAAGTCACTCGAATCGTTTCGGCAATCGAAAGAAAGCAGGGCGTTATCGCCGCGATGTGCGGAGGCGAAGATGTGCTTGAGCACCTCGGATTTGAATATGAGCTCTCCCAAGCGAACGAGCTTGAGGGGTTCGA
>CALDEW010000407.1 GCA_937942355.1 uncultured Pirellulaceae bacterium
GCGACCATGGTTATCGGTGACGCGCGCCTTCCAGTAGCAAGCTTGACGACTTTCAAGTGGCTTGCCTGCATACCGAATCAGCACTGATTGTGCGGACATCACAATGCCACTATTCCAAAGATCAGCTTTGCCTTCAGTTAGCAGATCAGGCGTACTGGCAACGAGTATTTGATACGACTGCTGCACAACGCCTCGCATCGCAGCGTCGTCCGACTGCAGCTTCCAGCTAAAACGCGGCTTTGGCTGGTCCAGCTGATTCGGATTTCGCAGGTGCTCGACCGTCAATTGACGCAGCGACAAACCGGACGGTTGCTCCGCCAACAGCGTGGCTTGGCAAGCAAAAAGCAATGAAAAGATTAAAAGAAATTGTTTCATGATGTGTATGCTGATCTTAAAACGTTTTCGGTCGATTGCTCTACACCGCCAAAGCGCGAGCCAATTGTGGTTAGGTTGCACCGAAGTGCCGAACCGGAGTCTCTTCAATGAATCACTTGGCCCCGTCGCCGGTTTGATCTGCCATCACGATCTTGTTGATTGACAGCGGCGGAAGAACGATGTGCTTATTGGTATGCTCAATTGACTTTAGCGGGTTGTCTTCGAGGTCTAACAGGATGGTTTCGCCCATGCTATTGAAGGCCAAGGCTTCATGGGTGAGGACAGCGGGTGCGTTGTTTTGATCGACTGTGATCGCCAGTTGGCTGGGCTGATCGGAAAGATTGATAACGCAAATGATCAGTCGACCATCTTTTCTCACGGCCCGCGCGGTGACGGTGTCGACGGTGCCGGCTCCGGTATCAAGGCTCGGGGTTTCGACATTCGTTGAGAGCAGACTGGCGTCTTCAAAAATACCGCGTATGATCTCGTGGACGCAGCCGAAGGCGGTCTTTTGCATCGGTTCGACGGGCCGGCGGTTCTTGCCGATGGTGACGAAACTGCGGGCGACGCCGTTGACCGAAAACCAGTTCGCGCGATGGAAGGTTTCTTGGTTTCCAAACAGATACAGGTAGCAATCGGCCATCGTGAGGGCCGAGGCTGCTTTCGCGTCGGTGCCGGCATTGAGGCCCCATTCGGTCAACCAGATTGGTTTTTGGGAAAAGCTCCGGACGTACGCGGCGGACTCAGCGAGGTGCTTTCGCCCAGCCAGCACGGCCTTTAGCTTGGCGTCGTCTTCGGGCTCAGCCTTGCCCGAGCCACTGTACTTATGCAGCGAGATCGCGTCGAAGTATTGACCATCATCCGCAACGATCTTGTTCCAACTGTCGTGCTGGTCCCGCCACGAAAGGGGGACCGAGACGCGGACGTCGGGGTTGGCTTGCTTGAGGGCTTTCGAGATACCGCGGGCAGCGTCCCGGTAGCCTTCAGGCGTCAGAGTTCGGTTTGAGACTTGGGTCAGCCAGAACTGTTCGTTCCCCAGTTCGATATCGCGGACAACGAAGCCTTTTGCGATGCTGTCCTGCATACGGGCGACGTTTTTCTCGGGTCCGTCGAAAGCGGCGTTGTAAAGCCAGACGATGTTGTAGCCTGCACCGTCGCGTTTTCTTTTTTGGTCGTTAAGTTTCGTGAGTCCGGCATAGCCTCCCTTGATGCCGCGTTCTTTCCATTTTGCAAGCACCGGGGCGTAGACGTGGGATCGATGGTGCTCGTCGCCGTGATTTGTGAAGCTATCGGTTTCCCAATCATAAAAATTGCCCCAGACACCGTCCGGAAAGCGCATCGCCACGGGATTCATGCGGTCGACGAAGTCTTGTTCGGGCTTGCTTTTGAAGTGAAGAATGTTGTAGCCAAGCAACGCGTTATTCACCGGCTGGGACGTCGTGGTATTTACCACCAGCATGTTTGGCTCTTCGGCAGAGGACTCCGCCCATGACGAAAAAGTGCTGATCGCCAAAACCATCGTAATCAGTGTTCTTGAAGAATTCATTTTGCTTCTCTCTTCTTCCTCCAGCCTATTGGTTTATCCAAACACCCAAGTCGATTTCGCCCGCGGGACAGAGTTTGGCATCTTTCATCATTTCCATCGCCTTACTTGAGTTGAATGCGAATACTCGCACCATCGCCAGTCAGCTTTAATTTCTCAGTCGCCGTGTGGCCATCGTGTTCAACGCTAACCATGTAATCGCCAAGGAATCCGCGGACGTGGCAACTGCCGGCTTTGTTCGTGGTTGTTGACTCGTCGGTCCACCATTGGTTCTTGATCAAGTCCACGAAAACTTTGCCCGCTGGTTTGAGTGACCAGTCTTTTCGCCAGAGTGCGGCGGCGGGTTTCCAATGAGCGTTCTCCCAGAAACCCCATTGGACGATCGAGACGAAATTGGGATGGCTGAAGCTGGCGATCATCACGTCACGATAGTAGTCCGCTTGTAGCTGGTCATCATCTCCGGCTTCGACATCGAACTCGCTTAACTGCAGTCGAGGCGCGATCTCGGCGAAGTTATCATAGACTTCCAGCAACTCTTCGGGCGGGGTCAAAGTCGTTAACCCAAAGTGCCCCATGAACCCAACCGTGTCGGGGGCTTGGCCTTGCTCGTTCAGAAATCGAATCACACGTTTGTAGGGCTCGCGTTTGTAACCGTTAGGCAGGACCTTGCCCTCGTTGATCGCGTGGCCTGCGCCCGGAGCCAGACGACGAGCTTCCTTCATAATGTCGGCGTAAATCTGCATCGAACCGTACTCAGCTTCATACGTGTGCTTGCCCCAAGCGATGATGTGGTTGATCGTGTCCCACTCGGTAACGTAGTCCGACGTTTTGGGGATCACGTCGGCCATGTGATCCCACAGCCACTTACGATGAGCGTCCGGATCGCCGACGAATTGTTTCTCCATATCGTTGAAGTCCATCGCGCCCCATGAAAGGTAATGCCCGCGGATTCCGATTTGATTGATTTGTAAAAAGGGAACGGCACCTTCGGCTAAAACT
>CALDEW010000408.1 GCA_937942355.1 uncultured Pirellulaceae bacterium
ATGACCTTCAGGCTTTCTTGACCGATCTCGAATCGTTGATCAATGAATACAACTCCGACGCCAAAGGGATTGAACTGAGCGAACATGGAGTGAAAGGGCAGTTCAGCGACACCGACGCAAAAAAACTCGCGGCTTTTGCCAATTCAATTATCGTTCAAATAAACAGGCTGTTTGACAAACCCGTCGCTCGATCAATTGGCGAAACGTGGTATCAGGTGCCGTCGCGATTCAAAATCTTCAAAACAAAGCCGCACGATGGCGAAACGACTACGTTTACCATTTCCCACCATAACTGTGGGCTTCACGAATTTGATTTTGTGATCAACAATGGTGTTGGAATTGTGGTCACTGACCGCTACGACGGGTTGGGCATCGACTGGTGAACTACGTCGCATAACAAATGAGCGTTTGACTTCGCGGGAGTACATTTTGGAAGTTGAATCTGTTTAAGCTGCTACTTAAAGTTGTTCGCTTGAACCTCTTTTGAACCCGCCGAAGCTCAAACGCTTTGTTCAAGAAGCCCGCAGTTGCCCTTGGGATGTCATTTTTTTGCTCTCGACCTTCATGTTTTTGACTTTCCGTTAAGCATCGGCGCAGCGTGAAGGTTCTCTGCCGCTGGAAGCTTCAAAGATTTTGTTGGTAGTATTTAGGTGATCGCCTCAGACGGGTTTCATCCGGAATCGAGATACGCAACACCATGCATGGGCAAGGGGCGACGAAAGATGACTCGGCCCGCCGCATCGGTGATCATCGTTAGATACAGATGACCAATCTTGCAATCTGGACACGGCGTCGGTGGCTTCTGGATTTCCGTTACCACCTGATGTTGTTTCATCAACCAGCACCATCCCAAGAAGAAGTAAACCAGCATTTGCACGTACTGGAACTTCAACTTGCTGTTAGCCGACGCCCAACCGTAGTAACGAATCCGTTGGAACCTGCTCGGCAAGGTGTGCTGCAAGAAGCCGCGCACGAATTCGTTACCGCTAACGTCGCGCGTGCGACTTTGCGATTTACCACTGGGCGTAAACCGGTAGGTGACATTCTTCTCATCGACAGCCTCGATGCGTTTGTTGCTGATCGCAACTCGATTCACATACGGAGCCAGATATTTCAACGCCGCTTGGCCGTTACCGACGGCCTGAACGTCAACCGTCCACGGCTTAAACCACGCCGCCGCATCGGCTTGTTTGAACTGATGTTCCAGCCCTGCTTCGCGCATCGCGTCACGGAACTTACCGGGGTAGATTTTAGCGGCTACCTTCTCGGGAAACAGAAAGTTCTCCGGCGCGGACATCCATTTCAATCCGTCCTGCGAAACAGCCCCACCAGGCACCACGAAATGCACATGGGGATTGTAAACGGTGAAGTCTCGTCCCCACGTGTGCAGCGCTCCAAAGAAACCCATCCGATCCGAACCAATGAAGCGTTTTCCCGAGGCCAGTTCCACCAGCGTCTGAGCCCCACATTCAAACAGCGCCCCGTAACAAGCACGCTGGTTGGCGCGCACGACCATCCGCAGCGCCGCCGGCACGGTGAAGGTGACCAGATAATATTGCACCGGCAGCAGCTGAGCCAACCGTTTGGCAAGCCAGAGTGCGGACTTATCGTGTTGACAGTTGGGACAGTGTCGGTTGCCACAGCTACGACCAAACCAGTGCACTTTAGGGCAGGTGTCGCACTGTTTGATGAGATGTCCCAGCTCTCCGGTTCGGCAACGCGTGATCAACGCCAACACCCGTTTGTGCTCGCGCGGCATGGCGCGGCCGAACTGTTTCACGTAAGAGTCCCCATGCTGCCGCAGTGCTTCTGCGACGGTGGTCATGAGGTTACTCCGTGAACCCTTCAAACAGTTTGTCGGTGGACGCCGTATCGGCAATGTGATTGAGTTGCGCGCGTCCGTCGACGTTGCCATCGTCGGTTAAGTGCAGATAGACCAGCGTCGTTTGAAGATTGCTGTGGCCAAGCAAACGTTGGATCCAACAGAGCGAAGCGCCTGCTTCGAACAGATGTGTGGCCATGCTGTGGCGAAGCGTGTGAGGCGAAACAGGTTTGTGGATGCCGATTGCTTTGGCGGCGAGTTTGAGACAGCCTTGAATCGTCCTAGGTGCCATCGGCGTGGTCGCCTTGCCGGCGTTTTTTCGATTGCGTCCACTTGATGGAAAGATCAAACATGCGTTGCGATGTTGTTTCCAATAGCTTCTGAGCACTTTGAGCGTACTGACCGGCAGCGGTAACAGTCGATCTTTGGCGCCTTTGCCGCGGTGGATGTGGACGGTCATGCGTTTTGAGTCAATGTCGCTGATCTGTAAGTTGAGTCCTTCTTCGAGTCTCAAGGCCAACGAATACAGCGTCCACAAGAGGGCCGCGTTGTGATGGAGTCGAGTTGCCCCGATCAGTCGATGGACTTCGCCGATGGTCAGCACGGTAGGCAGTGATTTCTGCTTAGGAACTTTGATCTTTTGAAGCACTTCCCAATCGCGTGGGCAGGTGGTGCCGTAGAAGAATTTCAAAGCACTGTAAGTAACTTTGAGGGTGCCGGGGGCGAAGAGACGCTCATTGATCAAGTGCAGTAGATAGTCGGCAACCTGTTGTTGCGTCAACTGATCTGGCGCGGTGTTGTAGTGGCACGCCAGTTTGCGGATCTCGCGCAGGTATCCATCATGGGTGCGTTTGGCTCTTCCTAGCAACTGTAAATCTTGGCTCATCTGCTCACGCAGCGTCAGTTCAGCAGAGCTGTTTTTTTTGTGGTGTTCTTCGATTCATTGTGGTATCTTTCAAATAAAGGAAAAACCTAAAGACTAGTTACGCGTCTCAAGGTTTCCACCAAAACAACCTACCGCGATAGCGGTTTACTTGAACAATACGTTGCACGTGCGGACTGGCAAGGTCTGTCTGACTAGCGGGTGTGACTCCCGCCGAGGTAAGCGTTAGCCAC
>CALDEW010000409.1 GCA_937942355.1 uncultured Pirellulaceae bacterium
CATGCACGCCACCCAGGGGTGACAGCGCACGATTTCGCCAGCGTCTTCTTTGGTGTACTGTTTGGTCTCCAAGAGTGAATTGGAGTTGTAATAGTCATCGCCAAAGTTGCGATTCATCAACTGCCGCAGGGTCGATCCACCCGCCTTGGGAACATGCACATGCAGCCACGTTTGCCGCATTGCAACGGTGGCGTCATGAGCCTGAGCGTGAATTTCTTCGTGTGACATGTTTGGATCAGTATGCGGGTTCGGATGTTGTTGATAGCAGGTGCTATCATTTTCCCAATAGTATACCGAAGAGGCAATATCAATCCGATGGTGCTATCAACCGGAGAATACTGCGGTTACCACAGTTGGGGGCGCGGCACGTAGGTGAGGCATAAACCAAACAACTCTCACCAAGTGGCCTGCGCTTCCAGCTTGCGCTATCCACCACCGCCTGTTTCAGCAGTTGGAATTGATGGAAATGTATCGTTAAAAGCTGGGCTGTCGAGTGTTTCCACGTTTGAATTTCCCGCCCTCAATGCTCACGCAAGCTGGAAGCGTACGCCGCCAAAAATTGGCGAAGCTAATTTTATCCATCTCGTTCAAAGCGAGTAATATTTAAAACAAATGCCATTAGGCTGACGCCACCGGCAGAAAATATCTCGCCCACCAAGCTGATTCGCCCCCCCTTAGAACAGCAACCTTAAATCTGAAAGTCGATCGGCGGTTCTTCAACGACTTGGTTGCGTATGCGTAGACGCGGTTTCTCCATCACAACCGTGGTGAACGGATCGACGGATTCGGTCAGCCAGACGCTCGAACCGATGACCGAATCGTGACCAACGATCGTCTTTCCGCCCAGCACCGTCGCGTTGGCGTAGATGACAACGTTGTCTTGGAGCGTCGGATGGCGTTTGGTGCCGCGGACCAGTTCGCCGTTGTCGTCTTTGGGAAAGCTGAGTGCTCCCAAGGTGACGCCTTGATAGATTTTTACGTGTTCACCGATCTCGCAAGTCTCCCCGATGACGACACCCGTACCGTGGTCTATAAAAAAGTGTCGACCGATGGTCGCCCCGGGGTGAATGTCGATGCCCGTTTCACCATGCACCCATTCGGTCATCATTCTAGGGATGAAGGGAACTTTAAGTTTGTGAAGTTCGTGCGCCAACCGAAACACCGAAACGGCTGTGAAACCCGGATAGCAGAGAATGACCTCTTCCAAATTTTTACAAGCAGGATCGCCGTCATAAGAAGCCTTTACATCGGTAACCAACACGTCGCGGATCTCTGGCAGTAAGCTGAGATAGTGTTCGGTCAGTTCGACGGATATACTCTGAATGCGATCGGCGGGAATCTTTTCGCCGAAAACGGCTTCGGTGCCGATTTCATCGCAGGCTTCTTGATGGCGCGCGATCGCGATCTCGATTTGCTTTGAAAGGTTGGCGTGAGCAAATTCTAACTGTTTTTGTAGCCGTAATTTCAATTCGTCGGCGCAGGTTTCTTCGCATTGGACCAGCGGATTGACGATCTTCCGCAGCGTGAGAATAATCTCGACCAGCAGGTCGTAGTCCGGAATCGGAGAATGATCGGCGCGGGATAGCCTCATCGGTTTTGCGATTTGCTGAACCAACGATTGGAGTAGCTTGTCCACTTTAGGCGTTGGAGACGCGCTGGTAGCGTCTGATGATTCGGAAGCACTCATTAATTCTGGGCTGGTCTAAGGGCTGCGATGGTATGCGGTTACAATTTGTATAGATAAAGTATAACGTTTGAGCTTGTTTTCTCGTAGATAGTCCGGCGCCCGGCAATTGGTCACTAATGTTGAGCTTTCTCAATTCAATTTGGTTCACGCTTTGCGAGCTTTCGCCGTGGCTGCTGCTGGGAATGTTCCTCTCGGGGTTGTTGCATGTCATTTTGCCTCCAAGGTTTGTTCGCCAGAAATTGCAAGGGTTTTCAGGGGTGCTGAAATCTGTCGCGATCGGCGTGCCGTTGCCTTTGTGTTCATGCGGAGTGATCCCGGCAGGGATTGGACTGAGGAAGGATGGAGCCAGTAGCGGAGCGGCTGTAGGGTTTTTGATCAGCACCCCGCAAACGGGCATCGATTCCGTTTTGGTGAGCGCTTCGTTCTTCGGATGGCCGTTTGCGGTCTTCAAATTGGTGTCGGCCGCCATCATGGGAATTCTGGGCGGAATCTGGATTGATCGAAAATCAGCCGATCGCTTACCGGCGAATGAGAGCGCTTCGTGCGGTGATGAGCATTCTCACCAACACGACCATGCCCACTCCAAGAATCGCGGTTGGGGACAATTGATCCCTCACGCCATCGATATGCTGCGTTCCATTTGGATTTGGTTAGTCATCGGAATCCTGGTTTCGGCAGCAATCAATCAGTTTGATATCGGGCCTTTGACAGCGCGAATCAATCAATGGGGTTTGTTTCCCGCGATGTTGCTGGTGCTGGTTTTTTCGGTACCGCTGTATGTGTGCGCCACAGCGTCGGTTCCTATCGCGGCGGCGCTGGTGGCTTCGGGATTACCACCGGCGGTTGCCTTGGTGTTTTTGATGGCTGG
>CALDEW010000410.1 GCA_937942355.1 uncultured Pirellulaceae bacterium
GAATGCTTATCTTCTTGTCCCTATTTTCTTGTCCAATTTCTATGCACCAGCCACCCAAGCCGATCTAAACCGACTGTGGAATCGTTTTTGTCTTGGTCAGCATCCGATCGATACGATAAGCGGCACCAGAAAGCAGTACCAAAATCAATCCGGATGGGTCGAAAGTGAGGGAGATACATTTAAACACTACGAACAAAATGGATCCCACGGCCCCGAGAAATCCGATGACTACTGCCTGACTGTACCAGCGATAAGAATCTACTTTGCCGGTTTTCGATAGAAGTGTTTTCCAATGCTCTTGGGCAAGAAAGGCGAACGAATTGATTCCTATAGCTAAATAGAATAATAGAATCCAAATGCTTAAGAGTAGGAAATTGAGACTGCATGGAAACGCCATGGAGCGACTGGGATTGCCAGGATCGTAGGCCACTAGGATCGTTTTGTCTAACCTAAGTTGTTCGACCTTTTCATTAATGTTGACGTAAGAATAGTGCGATTGGGATCCGACGGCGGCGATGCGTGAACCGTGATACGTTTTGTCATCGACTGAAAAATGGTAGTCGATCACCAACCGTTCTTTTTGTCCATAATGTAAAGGTATCGTGCTGGTCCTAGCATCATCGACGCTCGCAGCAACGCGCGGCCATGTTACGGCACCGAACTCCTTAATGAAATGGGGGCCGTGTGTAACCATGGATGCGATGTAGACCGCAACAGCAGCAGGTGCAAAAACTGCACTAAGGAGCTTTACAAGTTTCTCCGCCAAAGTTGATTTTCGCTCGGCGATCGTACGTGAGCAGTTTTTAAGTAGTCGCTGTTCAATGCATAAAAGCCCGATACATACAACTGCCCACGCAGCGCATCCTACGAAAAGCATCCGCAGTGGCAGATTTTCCCATAGCTCCAGATGGGCTGCACACAGGTAGAAAAGAAAGATCAGCGAAAGCAAGTATATCGAACAGCAAACCCGAACTATATTTCGGCTCAACGGGCCAGTAGACCATACCGCTGAAACTAAGATCGTGCCGGCAGAAACAAATATGCCCCACGCCCAGACCATGTATAAGTTCTCAAAGCTTGGTTTTATTCCCCAGATAGTGAGGCCGTATCCGAAGGAAAACAGCGAGCCGCAAACGAGCAGAATGTCGATCAACGTACGCAAGCCAATGAGCCAGTTTTCGCTTACTGAGAGCTTACGGGTAGAGGTACCGACGTCGGCAGGATTGGCGGCGTTTTCCATATTGGCTGATCTGGGAGGCTAAATGTACGAAGTGAGTAAGAGTTACCTACCGCGTACTTCGCGCTCCCCGTGACGCAATTGCCAACCATCGCTGCGTCCCGCGTTTATTTCCCTCAAAGACTAACGGTGATGAGGGTTATGCTGATTTGTGGCAACGCCAGAGAGACTGTCTCTTACGGCATTCTGCTCGCTGTACAAAATTGCGCAGAGACGCGGAGCCGCAGAGATTCATTTCAGACAAGAAAATATTGACAAGAAGATCACAGCGCGAATGCTTATCTTCTTGTCCCTATTTTCTTGTCCAATATTTACACTTCGGCCACCTAAGCCGAACGATTCAACTACCGCTTATCCAGCGCAACGAACTCGCGCTTTGTGGGGCCGGTGTAGATTTGGCGAGGCCGGCAAATGCGGCTGCCAGGGGCCAGTTGCATTTCGCGCCAGTGAGCGATCCAACCCGGCAAACGACCGATCGCGAACAGCACAGTGAACATTTCGACGGGAATTCCCATGGCGCGATAAATCACTCCAGAATAGAAATCGACGTTTGGATACAGCCGACGTTTGACAAAGTACTCGTCTTCAAGCGCGACTTTTTCCAGCTTCTGAGCGATCTCGAACAACGGATCGTCGATGTCCAATTTTTCCAGCAGTTCATCGCAAGACTTTTTGATGATCGTGGCGCGAGGGTCGAAATTTTTGTAGACGCGGTGACCGAAGCCCATCAAACGGAACCCGTCTTCTTTGTCCTTGGCCATCTTCACGTATTTTTCGACATCGCCACCGTCTTCTTTGATGTTATTCAACATCTGCACGACCGCTTCGTTGGCTCCACCGTGAAGCGGTCCCCAAAGGGCACAAATGCCAGACGAAATCGAAGCGAAAAGATTCGAATCAGCCGACCCCACCATCCGGACGGTGGACGTGCTGCAGTTTTGTTCGTGATCGGCATGCACAATCAACAGCAAATTCAATGCCCTGACAAACACTGGATCCGACGTGTATTCATCACAAGGCGTCGAAAACATCATCTGCAAGAAATTCTCACAGTAGGATTTGTCGTTGTCGGGATAGCTGAAGGGTTGTCCCAGCGATTTCTTATAAGCGTACGATGCAATCGTCGGTAATTTCGCGATCAAACGGTGAATGGAAACTTGGACCTGCTGAGGATCATGCGGGTCGAGCGAATCTTGGTAGAAGGTCGACAAAGCGCCGACAACACTGGACAGAATCGCCATCGGATGAGCGTCGCGCGGAAACCCATCGTAGAAGGATTTCAAATCTTCGTGCAGCATCGTGTGGTTGCTGATGCTATTTCGAAAAGACGTTAGTTCCGATTCATTGGGCAGTTCGCCGTAGACCAAGAGGTAGGCAACTTCAAGGAAATCGCAGTTCGCCGCCAGTTGTTCGATGGGGTAACCGCGGTATCGCAGCACGCCCTCTTCGCCATTGAGGAATGTGATCGCGCTGGTTGTCGAGCCCGTGTTCACATAGCCTTGGTCAAGCGTGACCATCCCCGTGGTTCCACGCAGCTTGCCGATGTCGAGGCCCTGTTCATTTTCGGTTCCGGTAACGATTGGCAAATCGAGTTCTTTATCACCGCACTTGAGTTTCGCGACTTCTGACATTAAATATTTTCCTGCAAACCCACTAAGGGGAAACCGATGAACCGTAAATGTGAAAATAATGTTTCCAAAGCCCCGTATTCTTGACGGCACTTGGACCACAACTGTGATTAATTAGCTTAACGAGTTTTGCCAAAATGCGAAACCGGCGGTGCCGGTGAAATCGAGGGAGTTCGGTTGTTCGCCTTGGCAAAATTGGGGTTAGACTTTTGAGAAGATCTAGGACTCGTCAGGCCGAATCAGGTCAGTAGCAAAACCCCTGACAACGTCACGAAGGAGAACGCAGTGCAGGCCACCACAGAGGCCGCTGCTAGGTCGGAGTCGCCATTCATTTGGTCCGCCAGAACAAAGCTGGACACGGCTGTTGGCGTCGCCGACAGGATCAGGATGGCTTGGAGTTCTAAGCCACCCAATCCGACCGATCTGCCGATGACCCAGCATAGCGCCGGGCAAACAATGCACTTAATTACGGTCGGCAAAATGGTGGCTTGCCAAGCATTGGACGCCGGAATAGAGACCAGCTGACTGCCGATGCCAATCAACGCAATCGCAAAAGCCGACGCGCCGATGATCTCGCAAATGTGCAAAACGGGCGTCGGCACATGCCAGCGAAAATATTGAAAGGCCGCTCCCGCAACACAGGCCCAGATAATTGGGTTCTGCAAAAGGTTGATGAACATGTGGCGGTACGAGAACGACTGCTGAGTGTTTTCGTTGTAGGCGGCCAAGGCGACCACCGATCCAACATTGTAAAAAAGAACGACGGGCGTCATCGTCAGTAGCACCGCCGATTCAAACGCTGACTTTTCTTCGGCAGGTAAATCGGCGATCATAAACAACACCAGCGGTAATCCGATGAAAGCGAGGTTGCCGCGAAACGAAGCTTGGATCATCGACCCGCGCGAGGCAAATGGAATTTTGAGTACATAGCCCGCCAGCCATCCGACGCCACCGGTCGCTGCAACGGCTGCTATCAATGCAAAGACCATCGAATCGACTTGGCTGCCGGATCCCGATGCCGTGGCCAGTTTATAAAACAGAAACAGCGGCAGCGCAAAGAAGTAAGCGAACTGATTAAACGCTTGCGTTGATTCCCTGGTCAGGAACTCCCGCTTTCGCAGCAACATTCCGAGGCCAATGACGGCGAAGATCGGAATAAGACTGTCGATGATTTGCATAGGATAGATCGGTTGAGATGCGTCGTCACGATTTGAGGAAGGCAGCGGCCAACACACACTCCGTAGGGTGGCTCTTAGCCCGTCCAGACCATGCGGTTTGAGGTTGGGTTTAAAATTCCCCGTCGGACTCGTTGCGTCGTCCACCACCGAGTTTGCGAGCAACACAGTTTAACGGCAAGACGGAAGGCGTAGGTGTTTGGGCCAGATAAAACGAGGTCGCCTTCGGGCTTATCGTTAAACATTCAGGTCAAGCCCTGCTTTATAAAGGAACTGCCGGACTCGTTGCCTCGTCCACCACCATCGTAATCACTCGTTGACAAATTCGACGTTAATCTTTTCCTTGAGCCCGTCAATGTAGGTTCGGAACGCCTCGTCGCGTCGAGCCTCCAGCAGTCGTTTTTTGATCTCAACTTGGGCCTCGGTGAAAGGCGTGTGGTGGGTTTCGACACGTTCGATGACCCGAATAATGTGAAAACCCGTTTTCGTTTCGATGATTCCGCTCAGCTTACCCTGGGGCAGCGAAAAGATGGATTTGTCGATCTCTTTGTTGACCAAACTGCCTCTGCGAGTCCAATCGTATTGACCGCCTTTGAAGGCGCGGAAGCCATGAGATTCTTTCTTCGCGATCGCTTCAAAATTTCCTCCATGGACTAAGCGGTCGTAGATGTCTTCGATCTTTTCCTGCGCTGCTAAACGGCCACCTGCTTTGGCAGGTTGGATCTCAATCTGCTCCCAACGTACCTTACCTTTGACCTCATACTGATCGAAGTTTGAACGATATTCATCCAGCATCTCCAGGTGCGTCACCTGCCGATTAAACTTCACTTTCTCCTGAAGGAAATATTTGCTGATCTGGTCTTTCGCCCAGGCGCGTCGCATTTGGCGAACCGATGTGCCTTGCGATCGTAAAATCGCATCGAACTTGGTGACTGATTCAACCCCGGAATTTTCCATCAGGTCAGGCAACGCTTGCTCGTTGAAAGTTTTTTCGGCCTGTTTGAGAATGTCGTCAATGTTGGCTTCTTCAGGCAGTTGATCCAGTGTGGATACGAACAAGATTTTCTGATCGATATATTTGGGCAGTAACCGCTCCATCAGTTTGCCCTTTTGTGCATCTTTGGCAGCTTGCGGGGCGCCCTTCATGTGTTTCTCAAAGATCTGATTGATCTCAAACATCATGTCGCCAACGAATACTGGATGGCCTCCCACCAATGCCAACACGCGACTGTTCTCAAACGATTCGCCTTGGAAGACCTGTTGCTGATTCTCCTGTTCAGAGGAGTACGGTTCCTGGTATTGCGGACCCTCGAAGACCTGTTCGTGTACGATGCCCTTGGATTCTATGCCCTTGGATTCTATGGGCTGAGAATAAATTTCCCCCTGCGGTGTGCGGATTGCATTGGGGTCGTAGTAGTTAGTGGATGCGTCGGCGACACGTACTCCCGAACCCGAGCTGGCTTTAGGGACAGCGGTGCGTGTGTCTGAACCAGAAGCGGCTTCACGATTGGAGCCCACGCGTTGCTCAACCATCTTTTTCAGTCGTTCGCCGATCTGAGGTTGGTAGGCTGCTTGTTGTACAAACGAGCCATCGCCATCTGCGGCCGCGATCTTGGATGCCACACCAACCGCTGAGTCAACAACATTGTCGTCTGTCGCGGAGGCCTGAGAAACGGCCGGCAACGCAGAACGCAGCTTAGTACCAATTCTTGGCATGGCGAAGTCTGCCGGATTTTTCCAAGGATTCAGCGGTTTGGCTTTTGTCGGTGGAAGAATATTGGGCGGAGGAGGTGTTGCCGCTTGAGAGTCTACAACTGCGAAGTTGCTCGCATCTCTTTTCTCTGCGTTCCTTTGGCGGATGATAGACCGAGATTGAGCCACTGCTGATTCAATTAATTCTTCAGCGGATTTTGGCGTCGTGGTTTTGGGCGATTCAATCTCCTTGGCAGTCTTAATGGGCGTAAGCGCCTGAAACTTAAACGGGGGCACGGATTGAATCACCGCGTCAGCGACGACGGGTTTCAACGGTTGAGGAATCCTTTGCGGCAATGAGACGTCGGCTGTCTTAAGTGGATCGTTGTCCAATTGACTGAAGTCGATGCGCGTTACCGGTTTGGTTGTCTTGCGAGCCACTGATGCCCAAACTTCTGCCGCGCTGTTTGCTTTTTCAATCTTCGCCTGACGCGCTGGAGTAGATTGAGTTACTGTTTTAGGTGGCTGCCAATCCGATTGATAAAAAGAATCGGGGGCAGAAGCGGAAGGAGCCTGCTGCTTCGGCCGTTGCTGCTCTGGTGCTTGACGCAGCGTAGAATAGTACGGGTCGGGTGTGGTCTTTTTCGCCGACTGAGCCGTACACTGATCGGCAAGTCCAAACATCAAAGCGGCCGCTAAGGAAACGCGGAACATCGACGCCGTAAATGATGAACGATAAATTGTTTGGTTCATATCCGTTTTCATCAGACCCCGTCCATTCCTTATACCATCGGCGAATCCGGCAACCTTGTCCTTTGCGCCGTCGCAAACTGGCCGCAATTTCCCGTTAGCGACTATGTCTAAGTTGTTTCTGTCGACATATTTCGCACGTTAGTTTCGGCGGCGGACTGTAGAGCACTTAAGTCGGCGGCTGCAATAGAGATTTGACCAATGCCAGCATCTTTTCAGGACTGATTTTGATTGACTTCAATGTCACCAACGCCGTTTGGTCGTCAATCATGCGGATCATGGGCCGCGCCTTGGACAATTGAGCCATCCTGCTCCGGTCCTTGAAGCGAAATCCGAGATACTTATTTTGAAGATAAATGGAAGAAATCTGCCAAGTCGCTGCTTCCAGCTTCAACTCCGATAGCGTCAACAACCGTTTGGCAGGCTCCGGCAGCGGTCCAAAGCGGTCGACCAACTCCTTGCCAAGTTCTTCGATTTGAGTGAATTTTTCCAGTCGGGTCAGGCGCCGGTACATGTCAATCTTTTGTCGGCGATCAGAAACATAATCGTCCGGCAGATACGCGGCGATCGGGAGATCAACTTCCACGTGAATCGAGAGTTTAGCTGGCATGTGTTTGATGCGACGCACGGCCTTCTCCAGCAACTGGCAATAAAGTTCGTAGCCGATCGTGGCGATGTGCCCCGATTGCTGCGTCCCTAAAAGATTGCCCGCGCCGCGAATCTCCAGATCGCGCATCGAAATCGCGAACCCCGCACCCATTTGCGAAAACGTTTCGATCGCCTGCAAGCGTTTCGCAGCGGTCGGGTTCAGATGTTTGTTGGGCGCGATCAACAGATAGCAATAGGCTTTATGTTTGTACCTTCCTACTCGGCCACGAAGCTGGTGCAAATCCGAGAGGCCATAATTTTCAGCTTCGTCGATGAAAATCGTATTCGCGTTGGGGATGTCCAAACCGCTTTCCACAATTGTCGTCGCCAACAAAATGTCAAAATTGCCAGCGATGAATTCGGTCATCACTTCTTCCAGTTCCTCCATCGGCATCTGACCGTGGCCGATGCGGATCGACGCTTCGGGGACCAATTCCTTTAACCGTTGCTCCACCAAATGAATGTCTTTGACTCGGTTGTGAACGAAAAAGATCTGTCCGCCGCGATTAAGTTCGCGCAGTACGGCGGTTTTGATGATCGAATTGTTATATCGAGAGACTTTCGTTTGAACGGGCGTGCGATCCTCTGGCGGCGTTTCCAAATTCGAAATATCTCGCACGCCTACCAGCGACATGTGAAGCGTGCGCGGAATCGGCGTGGCCGACAATGTCAGGACGTCGACGCTGCTACGCAGGTTTTTCAATCGTTCTTTGTGCTGGACGCCAAAACGCTGCTCTTCGTCGATGATCACCAGACCAAGGTTCTTAAACTTAACGTCTTTGGAAACGATTCGATGCGTGCCGATCGCGATGTCAACTTCTCCCGTTTCCATTTTTGCCAACGTCTCTTTCATTTCGGCCGTCGAACAAAAACGAGACAGCTTGCCGATCAAAACAGGGTACTCGGCCATGCGTTCGGTGAAGCTTTTGAAATGCTGTTCCGCCAACACCGTCGTCGGGACAAGGACGCCGACTTGGAATCCGTTTTCCACCGCCTTAAACGCCGCGCGCATCGCGACTTCCGTTTTTCCAAATCCAACGTCCCCACACAACAAACGATCCATCGGCCGCGCTTGTTCCATGTCGTCCTTGATCGCTTCGATCGCGGTTAACTGGTCAGGCGTTTCGTGATAGGGGAAAGAATGCTCGAACGCATGTTGCCAGGGCGTGTCGGGCCCGCAAGCCATGCCCGGCTGCATCTCGCGTTTGGCTTGCAGTTCGATCATGTCCGCGGCCAGATCGGTGATCGCTTCCTGCACCGCGTTTTTTTGTTTGGCCCAATTCTTGTTCCCGATTTTGGCCAGTACCGGTTGGCGTTTGGTGCCCCCGATGTATTTCTGCACCAAGTCGATTTTGGCGGCCGGCACGTAAAGTTTGGTGCCGCCATAAAACTCCAGTTCAAGATGCTCGGTCAATTGAGCTTCCTTCTCCAGCATCTTCAGTCCGCGGAACCGTCCGATCCCATGTGACAGGTGCACGATCAGATCGCCCACACGCAGATCCATGAAGCTGTCGATCGCCTTGCCCAATCGCCGGCGGCCCTTGCGGCGCAGATCCGTTCGGCGGAAGACTTGATCGCAGCCAACGACGACCTGTGACGAGTTTCGCAAGCGGAAGCCCTCGTGAACGCAGCCGACGCCGATCTGCAAGCGCTGTTCCGATGCCGCGCCGGTGGGTTTGAGGATCTCGGTCACTCGTTCGATCTCGCCTTCGACGCTGGCCAACACAAAAACTTCGAACTCTTTTCCACTGGCATCCCGAGAGAGTCGTTCGACTTGCATTTTTACTTCGCCCACGTCGCCACTGAATTTCTCCACCGAATCGACAGGCAGATCAAAACGCTGCCCGGCGTAACCGGCGGACATTTCCGCAGCGGTCGCCATGGGGAATGGCGACAGTGACTGGCGGACTTGATCCCAGTCAAAAATCGTTTCGGAGTCGGGGCTGCGTTCGCGGTAGCGCTGAGCGTGTTCAGCCAGTCCGTCGGGACCAAGCAGAACGACGATTGTCTCCGGCGGAAGATAGTCCGCAAAGAAACCGTTCTTGCCTTGCTTGGAGTCCAGCACCGTGATCTCCACTTGGTTCACATCGGCGATGCTCAGCTGCGTCCCCGAATCGAACTGCCGCAGCGATTCGATTTCGTCGTCAAAGAGCTCCACGCGGATCGGCCCGCCCCAATCGGGCGCAAACACGTCCAAGATTCCACCGCGATTGGAAAACTCGCCCGGCAACTCGACGGCGCTTGTGTGGTGAAAGCCTTGATCGGTCAGCCACTGAATAAACGCTTCGACGTCCAACGTTTCGCCAACGGTTAGTTTGCGGCTTTGGCTGGCGACCTCGGTCTTCGATGGCAGCGGTTGGAGCAAGGAGGCCACCGAAGCCACAATGACCGGCGCCGCATCGTTGTTGCTGAGCGATTTAATCAGCCGCAGTCGATCGCCGTACTCTAAATCGACAGTGACGTTAGATTCATTGTTGGTAATGCAAGCAGGAAGTCTGTCCGACGCACCATCATAGAACGTCGGCAGGTCGTCCAGAAGTCGATCTTGGGTCTTCCCATCTGCGGTGACCACCAGGATGTTAGAGAAGTTGTCTGACAATGCTGACAACAGCAGCGCGCAGGATGAGCCCCAGACCGATTCAAACGTTGCTGGTTGGCCGTCCTTGAGAGAGTCAACGCACGCTTGGAAGCCTTGGTCCTTGTTCAGCGTCAATCGAAGCTGCAGCAGACGCTCAGTCACGTCGGCGACAGCGCTGTAGATCCCGGAACCTTCCATTACACCGATTCTATTCTACGGTCGTAGCGGTTGCTAGACGTTGGCCTAGATGGGCAAAAACTGCGCCGGAGTTGTAGTCATTGGCGGGATCAAGAAACTGAGGTGCGCGGAGTTCCTGTCGCCAAAAATCTCGTCGGCGGGAGGCGGGAGGAAAGATCCACTTCACCTATTCTTCGTTTATTCGTCGTTTATGTTCCCGGCACGAAGATCACCGTTGTTGTTGGCTTGCCAGAAGTCGCCGGTTGTAACGTCCAATGCCGTCAACCATTGGTCACCGTAGCAATAGGTATCAATCACGTTCAAATGCTCAAAAACCAAAATCTCC
>CALDEW010000411.1 GCA_937942355.1 uncultured Pirellulaceae bacterium
TACCGAACCAAGCTCAAGACCAATGTAGCCGCCACCGATCACGACCAAACGTTTGGGAACGTTGGGATACGACAGCGCTGCGGTACTATCACCAATCAGATCACCATCGAGCACAATACCGGGCAGCTGCATCGGTTTGCTGCCGGTGGCAATGATGGTGTGCTTGGCGGTCAGCATCTGTCCATCGGAGACTTTGATTTTTCTATCCGCCGTCAATTCAGCGCGGCCTACGATCGCGGTGACCTTGTTACGTTTAAGCAGCATCGCAATACCGCCGGTCAATTTATCGACCACACCAGTTTTGCGTTTCATCATCGCGCCTAAATCGACCGTCAACTTGGTTGCGGTGATGCCGTGTTCGACCATGTTATCACGCGCCTCTACCAGCAAATGGCTGGACTCGAGTAACGCTTTGCTGGGGATACAACCCACGCGCAAACACGTACCGCCAAACTTTTGATTTTCGTCGACGACGGCCGTTTTCAGTCCCAGTTGAGCCGCGCGAATGGCGGCGACGTAACCGCCAGGTCCGCCGCCGATTACGACCAAGTCAAAGTTGGTTTCGGACATTAATATCTTTTTTCTAACAGGTGGTTTTATTTAGAGTTGCAGTGGATGGGGTATTTTAAATTTTGGATTTCGGATTTTCAATTTTGGATTATTGATTTCGAAATTTGAAATAACAAATTCGAAATTCCGATACTCAAACTTCTCCAGAATTCATTTCGCCCAACGACTAAACTTCCAAGAACAATCTTGCGGGTTCTTCGAGAACTTCCTTAATCGTTTTAAGGAAACCAACCGCTTCGCGTCCATCGACAATTCGATGATCGTAAGTCAACGCAACATACATCATGGGGCGGATGACGACTTCGCCATCAAGCGCGATGGGACGCTGTTGAATCGAGTGTAATCCCAGGATCCCGCTTTGCGGTGGATTCACGATCGGCGTTGATAACAATGAACCATAGACGCCTCCGTTGCTGATGGTGAAGGTCCCGCCTTTGAGGTCCGCGGGTTTGATTTTATTTTCCTTGGCCAATCCGGCAAACCTGCCAATGTTTTGCTCCACATCGGCAAAGCTCATCCCTTCCACGTTACGTAGCACCGGAACGACCAAACCTTTCCCGCCACCGATCGCGATGCCGATGTCAAAGTACTCTTTCCAAATGACGTTGGTGCCTTCGACTTGGGAATTCACCGCTGGAAACCGTTTCAAACTTTCGACGGCGGCCTTGGCGAAGAAGGACATGAAACCTAACTTAACCCCATGCTTCTTCAGAAACTGTTCTTTGTACTTGGAACGCAAATCCATCACAGGCTTCATGTCAATTTCGTTGAACGTCGTCAGCAGCGCGGCGGTCTGCTGAGCTTCAACCAATCGCTTGGCAATCGTCCGACGTATCATGCTCATCGGCACCGATTTTTCTTCGCGGCCCGATCCCATCGAATTGTTCCACTCGTTGGTCTGAGCGGCCGTTTGCGATGGCGGCGTCGAAGCCTTCGGAGCCGACTGCTTCGGAGCGGGCGGGGCGGATTGAGCCGCGGCAGGCGATGGATCGCTGAATGCGTCAACGCCACTGCTTGCCGATGCAGGAGCTGGAGCCGGAGCATTAGCCACGCCTCCACCGCCGGGCTTGAGCCCATGTTTTTCAATGTAGCCCAGCACATCTTCTTTCTGAAGACGACCACCGGGCCCCGTTGGGCGAATCGCATCAGCCGAAATCTTGTACTCGTTCAAGACACGTTCCGCAGCCGGCATAATCCAAGACGCAGCCGCACCATCAGTCGGAGGATCGGCGGTCACCGTTGCGGATGCCACAGGCGCTGGGGCGGGCGTTCCACTTCCAGCGGCAGCGGTCTGCTGTTGCGGCTGAGCTGCCGTGCTACCTTTTTCGCCAGGTGCCATGACACACAAAAGATCACCTACCTGCGCAAAGCCGCCCGTTTCGACCGCGATGTTCTGCAACACACCAGCCTCCGGCGCCGACAAAGCTTGGGTGGCCTTGTCCGATTCAAGCTCAACCAGTTCTTCGTCTTTGTCGACGAAATCACCAACTTTTTTCAGCCATTCACCAACTTGGACTTCTTGAATGGATTCGCCGAATTCTGGAACTTTGATTTCTAACATGGATCTTTTTTGAAGTTAAATTTATCTCAATAAAAATTGCGCACGCTGTTTAACGCCGTGACTCGTTGGCCGAAAGTTAATTGTCTGTGGCCGGTTATCTACGACCGGTTTTTCACAACTGGTTTTCCAAATGCTTCCTGAATCAATTCTTCCTGTTCCATTTTATGAGCGTTCTTGGAACCGGTAGAAGGACTGGCACTCTCGGGACGACTAATAACCTTAATCGGCCAACGCTCCTCGAAGCCTAGATCCGCCCAACGGACTTTGACAAAGTACCAAGCGCCCATGTTGCTGGGCTCTTCTTGCATCCAATAGACAGGCGTCCCTTCGGGATAGGCCTCCAGCGCTTCAGCGATCTCGGCCTGAGGAACCGGATAAAGCTGCTCGATTCGGACGATCGCA
>CALDEW010000412.1 GCA_937942355.1 uncultured Pirellulaceae bacterium
TGTCTTTGAGTCAAACCGTAGCAAACCGATGGGACCGTGTCTAACCACGAGCCAATAAACGAAGGAAGAAAGTTGTGGCTCTACTCAACAAACCGAGAGCGCAAGCAATCGTTGAACTCAAAAATGCCGCATGAAAAACAGGCAACGAAAACAAAGGCAAAAGTGCGGCAGTGCCATTCGCTCCTGGCACCTTTTTCTGCTTGATGGCTCATGTTGAGAAATTAAAAACGCAATCATCGTTGTGGGAGTCGTCCGACTTCGGAGCTAAGTCCGTTTATGCTGCGGGCCCAGCAACGGACCTTCTTTGGTGGTAACTCCAGGACACACAGTCGATTCAGGACACACGCTAAAAGCAACCGAAACATACTCGCGACACTAATCGTGCCGAACACTATTGGGACAGGCCCAGTTGTTGGAGTTAACCAGTTGTTGGAGTCAACCAGAGAAAATGCTTGACCTACCGAATTAAACCTAGCATAATCATTTTCGCTTCACGGTTCTAATTAAATAGTAAAATTGGAGATTTCGATGAAAAGGCTTCTTTCGGTACTTGCGCTTTCACTTTTAACAGGTGGAATCGCCAATGCACAAATAGTAATTCCTGGCGCTGGTCAAAACGGTAACGATTTGATTCGCCCGACTGACGTCATCGCGAGCAGTATTTGGCCCAACGCTGACTCGCCTAATGGCAATGTTTTGCCTGCTCACTTGATTCAAGAACCTGGCACCGCCGCCGGAGGCGGGTCCACAGTCATTGACGCCGCTTTGGTTGATGTTAATGACGAATTTTCGGAACGCTGGGATTCGTTTCACCGAGCTGATGGTGGTGGAACAGATTTTGGCCAATGGCACGGAATTCAGGGCGAAAGCGACGGTTACGTGATGTTTGACTTAGGTGGCCAATTTGACTTGACAGCTGTACACCTATGGAACAGCAACCAGACCAACAACACGAATCGCGGCGTCAATGGCTTTGAAATCCTCCTGACGAATGATGCGTCAGCCTACGCGCTCGGCGAACAAGGCAATCCCGCGTGGGGAACGGCAGTGGTAAGCAGCAATCTAGCTCAGGCGGCAAGTGGTGAACCTCTCGCTGCTGAAACCTTTCCGGTAACTGGAACGTTTCGGTATGTTCAGGTGAACATTCTTTCTAACCATGGCGCCGACTTCACGGGCCTGTCTGAGTTCCGGGTTTCAGCCGTACCCGACGGTATGGTGGTGCTCAAGGGAGATGTCGACTTGGACGGCTCAGTCACCTTTTTAGATATCAATCCGTTCATCCAACTTCTAGCCTCGAACGGGTTCCAAGCCGAAGCGGATTGTGATTGTGACGGAGACCTTGACTTCTTGGATATCCAACCATTTATCAATATCTTAGCTGGAAACTAAACCGAGTAAGTTAATCACGATTTGAGATCCGCCGGAAGCATCGTCAACTTTTCAAAGGTTGATTTCGCTTTCGGCTTTTTTCATGCGCCGCCAACCCGCAAAGAAAAGTTCGGCATTGCCATTCGTGCCGGCAAGGATATCCACATCTTGAATGAGATCGACGCTAGGATTCGTTCACCCAGCAATGGCTCCGCCATCTCCAATGAGGACATTAAGCTGAATCGAAACGACTGGGTGCCGCCACTAACGAAAACTTCAATTGTCTGACCAGAGGTGTTTGGCGCGACCGTTCGATTTTTAAACGTCAAGGTCAGTTGCGTTTACGTTTTCTCCGAAACGTCGACCGTCAGTCTTGATAGGTAGGGAAAATTAAAAAGGGCAAAAGGCTAACTCTGTTTCATCAGGCAAAGATTTGAGGCATTACCATTGACCTTTAAGATCGGAAGTCAATGTTTAGATTCAAGAGATCTGAAAGTCCATCAGCATCCTTAAAAACTTCGTCTAAGGAGACAAACGTTCGATCATGGAGATCGAGTTGAAGTTCTCTTAATCGAGAATTAAGGTTGTTTGATAGAATACTCTCGGTTTCACTTGCGCTGCCAACCAGTTCTGTTAAAGAATTGGCAATCACAGGCGCTTTGTTGAGTATCGTGGCGGTCTTTACTGCATCTATGCTTATCGTCGGCAAGGCTTCAGCAAAGAAGGTCAACGCATTGTATTGCTGCGATGTGGTTGCCGCAGAATCTGAATTCTGTTGGGCAGATGCAGACGTTGTCGCAGGTTGCGCTGGTTGCCTAATGGCACCGTAGCTCGCGTATTGACTGTCCACTGGCTCCACCGAGATACTCCGATTCTCGGTCAGCGCGGTGAGACTTGGCTCAGTCTCGACCTCTTGGCGTGGTGTTAAAACATCCTCTTGTGCCAACACGTCGGGAGTGGCCAACGGAACTTCCAAAGTAGAATCCGCTTGGGCCGCCAAAGGTTCAATCGTGATTGCAAGTTGTGTAGATTCCGCAGATGGTGGTGCTGCAGTGACGGGAAGCTGTTGGCTGCCAGAGCCAGGAGCAACGATCGTCTGTACAAAGTTAGTGGAATCAGTGCTGTTGTTCCTTGCAATGCTTTCATCAATCGCTGTCACCAAACTATCGCGATTGAAGTCATAGATATTTTCCACGTCAGCACGATTTAAGAAGTTGCGATGATTGTTCCGTGTACTGCTTTCGTCGTCCGAATTCACGATGGCAAATCCAAGGTTGTCGCCAGTTTCTCCTATCACATTACCAAAGTAAAACAGGTCATTTACACTAAGCCCTGTGTTTGCGTTGGCCACGACGGTGACACTTAACCATGTCCCGGTCACTAATCCGTCTGGCAGGAGAAGGGTAACTCGGTCGCTACCCCCGACGCCTTGGCCTGCTCGCACCGACACTGTAGGGGCGGTTGAAAGTAGGCTGAAGTCGCTAAGAAAGTTGCCGTTACCGGTAGAAAGAATGAAATCAGAAGCCGACAAAGCAGAAGCGTTTTCGAGGCTGTCGATGTCAACGATGATCCCGTTGATGCCTTGGGAAAAGCTGGTGTAGTTATTAAACGAAGCTGTCTGCCCGGGGAATAACGCCGTTTTGTCGGTCGCGATAGCACCGTCATCAGCCGCATTGGCGGAACCATCATTGCCGTCGAAGAAACTGTTGTTGTAAAATACGAAACGACCTTCAACGGACGCGGCTGCGAAATCAACTGTGCCCGGGGTTGGGGAGTCTCCCACAAAACTGCTGCCATCATTTCCGAACGAAGTTACGCTGATGCGATTGAGTGAATCCCCAGTACCATCGGCCGAAACCGGAAACGGTGCTAAGTCATCGTATAGTACTTCGTCGATAGTAAAGGTCGGGATCACCGTGCCCTCTGGAGTGTCAGGCGCTTCGAGTGTGACTCGACCAAAGCTGTTGCTAAGATTTCCAGAATAGCCACCCACCAACAGGACTCCTGTAGAAATGCCGTAGTGGGATCGGAAGGCATTCGTGAGAGCCGCGTTAAGCGGATCATTGGGATCGAATTGGATGACAACGATGGTATCACCGCTGGCCAGATTGATGGCCGGGAAGTCAAAATCGACTTCTCCTCGAATGCGATGATCTTGCAAATTAATCGAATTGGATGAGCGATTGAAGATCTCAATAAACTCAAGATTGCTCTCGGTGATGCCAGCGACCGATGGGGGGCCTGGATTGTAGTTGATCTCTGAGATGATCAGGTCTCCAGCGGCGTGCGTACCATTGACCGCCCCCAACGAACGATTCGCCAAGGGTGCCAATCGCCCACTTCCATTAGGAGTGCGCCCTAGTGAAACACCGTTATCGGTAGCCCCGAAATCCACCACGTCTTCGAAACCAAGTAAAGTCGTGCCATTGGAACTTCCACGTGTGAGATACACCTGGTCTCCCGCGGCGCTGTTGAGCGCGAAATCATTCGGCCCCGGAGTCAACGGCGTTGGATTGAAATCACTCTCGTCGAACACCAGATAGCCTCCGGCGGCAATCACCGTGCCGTTGGGAATCGCGAACTTTAACGGAGCATCCCCCTCATCGCTCAGGAAAAATCCGCTCAAGTTGATCGCGGACGAGGTTGGATTAAACAGTTCAATCGAATCGACCAACGGAGCGTCCGTGTGTGCCAACACTTCATTGATCACCACGCCTGAGGCGGACGCGCTGGCTTCACCAGGCGTGCCGTTAGGTTCAACACTTCCGCGGTAACTGTAATACTTCCCTATTTCTTCAGAAGGTGTATTGAGATCGTCGACCAATACCAACGTTGCACCGTTTCCATTGGTCGATACAGGGAATGGGTCGGTATCGTTGTAAGCGATACTGGCTATCTCTTGTCCCACACTACCAGTAAGAGTGATACGTTCACCACTATTGTTCAGCCCTCCGCTCCATTCGCCTAGGATTCGAATGTCGGTACCGTAGCGCTCTTCAAACGCAGCCCTGTTTTCGACAACCACGGCGCGTTCACCCGGAGCTAGTTGTGGTAAATCCACAGTGCTAAAGTCGAAAGTTACCCCTTCGGTCAACTGCACACCGTCAAGGTTGATGGTGCCAACTGAATTGGGATTGAAAAGTTCAATGAATTCGAATTCATCATTGTCAAGAATACCCGCGGTTACTTCGGTCGCAGTAGGAGCCGATGGGTTGAAATTAATTTCAGAAATTCGCAAGTCTAATTGTGATGCCAAGGCTCCAACCACAAAGTTTGCATTGGAAAGCGCACTCCACTGACCTCCCACAAACGTTCGAGCATTGACCAACGTATTTTGGTTAATTGTCAACGGCTGAGAGGAAGAGACCGCAGTCGCCGAAATCGTTCCGTCAGGGTTACGTGGATCCGATCCGTCGGTCGTGTAAAACACCGAGTTTGAAGAGGCCGGTAGTTGCGCGGACAACCTAGGTCGAACGACCAAGTCACTACTGGCATCGTTTAAATTTAAACCATGCACCGCAAGCAAATTCGTGCCAGCAACCAGAAGATTCTTGAATTGAGTTAGGTCTAAGGTATCGCCAGTATTGATGACGGTGGAATCGCTAAGTTGACTAGTCGCATGGGACTGCCAGTTAGTACTGGCCGGAGCTCGCCGTGAATCAACTTGCTGGCCGTTCAAATAAACAACAAATCCATCGTCAGCATTAATGTCCAACGTCAACGATTGAATCTGGTTCAAATCCGAACTGGAAACCTGAAACTCAAATCGCGAGTAAATGGACGATTCGTTTGCATCCCAATCAAATTGGAGGTCAGTTCCGATCAAGCCGCTGTAGTTTCCATTGTTGTCGTAACCCACACCAT
>CALDEW010000413.1 GCA_937942355.1 uncultured Pirellulaceae bacterium
GCGGGTGTTCCTGATTCGTACCGCGAGCACATCGCGCTGATGTTCGATCTGATGCGGCTGGCGTTTGAGACTGACTCGACTCGTGTTGCCACGTTCAGTTTGGCTCATGACGGCAGTAACCGATCGTTCCAGGAAATTAACGTCGTCGAAGGCCACCACGAACTCAGCCATCACAAAAACAATAAAGACACGATCGAAAAAGTGGCTCGCATCGACAAATTTTATATCGAACAGCTCGCGCGGTTTTTAGCTTCATTGGAGCAAAAGAAGGATACAGACGGAAATTCAATCCTGCACAACTCGATGATCGTCTACGGCAGCGGCAACGCCGATGGAAATAGGCACACGCATACTAATCTTCCGGTTTTGTTGGCCGGCAAAGGTGGCGGAACGATTAATTCGGGGCGCTTGGTTGATCACGATTCCAAGCCGTTGTCCAATTTGTTTTTGTCAATCGCTGACAGGATGGGTGCGAAGGACATAAAGTCGTTTGGCGATTCGACGGGCCGATTGAACGATGTTTAGTCGACGCTGTCTAAAGAATAGTGTTCTACTCGGTCGTTGGCAGTTGCAATTGAAAGTGACATTCTTTCACGTTTGAACTAAACTACGCGATAAATGTAATGTCGGTTCCTACCGGCAATTGCCTACTCCCGAGCCCCAACGCACTTTGATAGAGAAAATCTCACCATCGGAATCCTCACAGCTGGAGGAAGAACATGCGCCGTTTGCGGCGGATGATTTTTTGATCGACGTGTCGTTTCCCGTGCCTTATCGGCATCGGGTTTGGTTTTGCGATAACGTCTTCGAATCGTCGAAAGACATTCTATCTTCTTGTTTTGCCGATAACGATAGCGAGTCGGCAACCGGTGGTCGTGGTGCCGAAGAACAAGACAGAAGCAAGGTGCAAGTCTGGGTGGATAGCGCTGTCAGCGCATCCAACGCGGGGTATATCAATTCCCTGAGCGACTGGATTGCGGCCGATTCAGGATTGGAGTTGGCTCGGCCGGCCGAAGTTATTTCAGGTGGTGAGGATTGCAAGAACGATCCGTCGGTCGTGCAAAGATTGCTTGCCGCGATCAATGAGGACCAGCTTGATCGGCGCAGCTATATCATTGTGGTCGGAGGCGGCGCTGTTTTGGATGTGGTCGGGTTTGCGGCCGCGGTCGCGCATCGTGGCATCCGTTTGATACGCTTCCCGTCGACGACCTTGGCTCAGGCCGATAGTGGTGTCGGCGTTAAAAATGCCGTCAATGAATTTGACAAAAAGAACTGGAAGGGTGCTTTCGCGGTACCTTGGGCGGTCGTGAATGATTATTCGTTGCTGGAGTCCTTGCCAGAGTCGACTTTTGTCAGCGGTTTTTCTGAAGCGGTGAAGGTCGCGTTATTGAAGTCACGGTCGTCGTTTGAATTTTTGTGTGACAACGCGGAACAAATCCGCGGTCGCGCGAAACGGGCTGCGACGCAGGCGATCCGAGAATCGGCCGCTCATCATTTGCGGCACATCGTCGACGGCGGTGATCCGTTTGAAGTGATGGAGGCAAGACCGTTGGATTTCGGCCATTGGTCGGCTCATAAAATTGAAGCCATCAGCGGGTACTCGGTGTCTCATGGTGA
Organism: uncultured Pirellulaceae bacterium; assembly: GCA_937942355.1. GTDB lineage: Bacteria > Planctomycetota > Planctomycetia > Pirellulales > Pirellulaceae > Mariniblastus. Next base: position 1,618 of record CALDEW010000413.1, read on the forward strand.
CGCTGTTTCGATTGGTTTAGCGGTAGACGTGTTGTACTCCGTATCGCAGTTGGGATTCGATCGCGAAAATGCCCTGCGCGTGATCGATTGTTTGCGGCGGTTAGGGTTGCCGGTTTGGAATTCGATTCTTGATAGTCATCGCGACGAGTTGCTGATTGGGTTGGAAGAGTTTCGCCAACATCTGGGGGGACGGTTAACGGTAACGATGTTGGCAGATGTTGGAAATCCTGTGAATGTTCACGCAATCGACCATCAAGCGGTGGGCAATGCGATCGAAGAACTGCGAAAGCTGAGCTCAGGCAGCGAGCGGGTTCGTTAAGCCTTAAAAAGCGGCATAAGACTGTGCTTTTCAAGGCACATGGATTGGATTACTATCCACCTGCTGTGATCTCGTCTCTTCCCACCGTTTTTACATGAACGCAAACGCCTCTGGCGATAATTCCCCGTCCTCCCCGGCCCTGCTGAAACCTTCTGGTAAGGCGGCGCGCGTGACCGAAGGTGCTAAGTTCGGCATGTTTGGTGGCGTCTTCACGCCCTGCACGCTGACTATTTTGGGCGTCATCATGTTCCTGCGTTACGGCCAAGTGGTCGGTAATGCGGGATTGATCTGGGCGCTGGTGATATTGGCGGTGTCCAAACTGATCACGATCTTGACCACGCTTTCGCTGTCAGCGGCAGCCACCAACACCAAAGTCGAAGGCGGCGGCGCGTATTTTCTGATCAGTCGAAGCCTCGGTGTCGAATTTGGCGGCGCGATCGGTGTCGTGTTCTTTTTGGCTCAGGCGATCTCGGTGGCGATGTATGTCATCGGTTTTACCGAAGCGTTCGTGCAAACCGTTCCCTTTGCAGTTAATTTCAAATTGGTCGCGATCATTTGTAACACGGTGGTTTTCGCTTGCGTATACATCGGCGCCGGTTGGACGATCAAGCTGCAGTACTTCATTTTGTTGACGTTGGTGGCATCGTTGGTTTCCTTTTTCATGGGGGCTCAGCCAATGTTTAGTATGGAGACGCTGCAAACAAATTTGCACAGCGCCTATGCGGTGACAGAATCCGGCAGCCGCGAAAATCTGTTTACGATGTTCGCGCTGTTTTTCCCTGCGGTGACCGGCATCATGGCGGGTGCGAATATGTCTGGCGATCTCAAGAACCCCAGCAAAGCGATTCCTACGGGGACGCTGTGGTCGATTGTGGCCACCGCAATCGTCTACGCGGCGATGGCGGTGATGTTGGCCGGTTCGGCGACCAATGCCGCGCTGCATGAAGATCGTTTGATTGTGCGAAGTGTGGCGCTTTGGCCGTGGCTGATCACGGCGGGCGTATTTGCGGCGACGCTTTCGAGCGCCCTTGGCAGCATGATGGGTGCTCCCCGTATTCTCCAGGCGCTTGCGCGCGATACGATCTTCCCCAAACTGCAAATGTTTGCCGCTGGCAGTGGCCCCAACGCCGAGCCGCGTCGCGCGATTATTTTGACGTTCGTGTTGTCGACGATTTGCATCATCGCCGGTGATTTGAACTCGATCGCGCCC
>CALDEW010000414.1 GCA_937942355.1 uncultured Pirellulaceae bacterium
AATGCCTTCGATCAATCCCGATGCCGCTAAAGACAATGAGACCCCAATAAAGCAAAACCATACCATTGCAAACAAGCCATAAGTACGCACCGCGAATCCGTGCAGCCCCGTTTCTTTAACCGGAGCAGGCTTAACGCCGAAGTAAAGCCGCTTGAAAACCCCCTTCAGCCATTGTCGTCCATGCGAAGCAAGATTGGGAATCTCCAAAAAGTCGCACAACATGTAATAGCCGTCAAATCGCATCAACGGATTGATATTGAACAGCAGCGTATGAAGCGTAGCCGTGATGATGACGTTACCAGCATGGTACTGCAGCGGTCCCGGTTCAACGCTTACCCAAACACAACATGCGATCGCCGCGAGGAACACTTCGGACATCATCCCAGCGGCAGAGACCAGAATGCGCTTCCACTTGTTTTGAAATCGCCAGGAACTGGTCACATCGACGTAGGGCATAGGTATCATCAGCAGCAACAGGACACCGCAATTATGAACGCGACCGCCAAATGTTTTGCAAACCACCGAATGCGCCATTTCATGGATGCCTTTGAGTATCAGCCAGGTTGTAGCAATCCACAGCAGGTCCGAGGCTCCAAATGAGCTAATCCGGTTGTTGTAGAAATCAGTCCAATGCTGGCCCAACTGAATGAAGCCATAACCGATCACGATCAGCCAGACCAAAAATCCAGCGGGGCTTACGATCCATGCGAAATAGGGAGTCACCGCAGAAACAATTTTGTCCGGATTGAACAGCGGCATCCTCAACATCATCGGATTGAGGTAAGACATCATCTGCTGTTTACTTTGCATATCGTGCTGCTCGAGTCGCCTCGCAGCGGAGTTGCCATTCTCTGATTCGACCAAACCTGACTCAATCGCCCATTTGCAAAGACTGGCCGCCTCGGAATCATCAATGGCATTTTGCCGAAGTAATGTGGCGGCCTTCATCAAAGCAGCATTGACGGTCCGTTTACCGTCCATCATCGACATAAGGGTGTACTGAGCCAAACCGACGCGAAAGAAACGCCCAGTCACTTCATCCTCAATCAAGTACTCTGTTCCACCCGCATTGTCACGCATCGTGAAACGCAGTGAATTTTTCAACTTCAAACGGGCTTGGCCGAATTCAAATGTTTGGTCGTTGAGCATAGGAAGAATGTAAAGAAGTTAAAGAAAATAAAGAACAAAGAGTCTTCAGACGGATACGTTGAAGTCTGGTTAAATTTGTTAGATTGACGATTTCGTTTTGCAGGAGTTTGCCGTGGGTTATCAGTCGTTTGAAGATTTGCAAGTTTGGCAACGGGGTAAAGAACTCGCTTTGGTGGTGTATCGAAGTCTACGAGAATGTCGGGACTTTGGATTGAGGGATCAAATGCAACGCGCCGCAGTTTCGATTCCATCGAACATTGCCGAAGGTTGTGAGCGTTCCCCCAAAGACTTTGCACGTTTCATTTCCATTTCAATCGGATCCTCATCTGAACTTCGAACTCAGGCCTACATCGCACGTGATCTCTCCATCGTAGATCGTAAAACTGCAGAATTTATTATTGATGAAACTAAACACCTCAATCGAATGCTTCGGGCTCTGGCGAGAACTCAATTGAAGAAGTCAGAAAATTCCTGAACACTTTACTTTCTTTACCTTCTTCCCCTTCGCGTCTACCACCACGTGAGTCTTGATCGCACCCAGTTAATAGGTTTGTGAAACAAGCACCAGCCAAGCGGTCGTTGTTGACAATCTATTCGGGCTGACCCTTTCATCCCGGGTCGTAATCGTTCTTCATCGTTTTCAAATTGGACTTTGGCTATAAAAACATTGTCCGCGTTGCGAGTTTCACTGCGCGGATGAATCTTAGCAATCTCTCCTTCGAGGGGATCGTCCTCCTGACCGTCGACCCAGACTTTGACGGTGGCGCCCGGTCGGACATGTTCGATTTCGTCATCAGGAACGGCAATTTCAATCTGCACAGGACTGAGCGGCCCGATCTCAAACAGGACTTCTCCGGTCGTTACCGAAGCGGCTTCGGCGCGTTCGAGTGAACCGCTAAGCACGACCCCGTCGATTGGGCTTTTGATCTGCAGGTGATCGCGTTTGTGTTTCAACACGGCTTCTTTGGAAACGAGTCTTTCGTACTCCATTTCGGCCAAAATTGTTTTGGGAACATTCCGCTCAGACAGCTCAATCTCGCGCGTTCTCACGGACTGATCACGTTCGGCGGTGATTCCAGCCAGTTCCCATCGAATGGTTCTCCCATCCATTTCGGCAAGCAGCTCACCCGCTTTGACGAAGTCGCCGGCCTCTTTGTGCCCAACCAATATTTGGCCTTCAAAGGGCGCAACCGCGAATCGGCGAAAGTCGGCTTCGACCAAACAATCACAACGCACCCGATACGTGATCGGCAGAAACATCAGCAAGCAAAACGCAATCAAACAGGCCAAGATGATCAGTTGCTTCGTGGCCGAAAGCTTTCTGCGAACAAACGTTTTGGTTTTTGCGATCGTTCCCTGTTTGACTTTCGAGACGACCTGGAGCGAACCGGTAATCGGACGCACGGCCGAATCGCAGAACCGAGTCACTTGGCTGGATGCCAAAAGTCTTTTCGGGCCGGTAAACACAACCGCTCCGATAATTTGTTCGTCTTCATCGGTGAGCGGATAACTGCTGACGGACTCTACCATTGTGGTGGCCGCCAGTTGTTTGTGGGCTTGCAGCAAGAAATTATTATCGTCATCAACTGGAGGGAAAATCGCCGATTCCTTGCGCGTCACACTTTCCTTGAGAACCTGCAGGAACTGTTGGCTGGAGTCCGATCCGTGGTCAAGTTTTGAGATGCCTGAAACGGATTTGAGCCGCATCTTCCCACGTTCGATGAGGCCGACGGCCACCGATTCACAACCAATTCGGTTGGCCAACACGTTGGCGGCTTCCTCACACGCGGCTTTCGTGGTTGGTTGTTTTTCGACATTGCTCATGATCTCAATGATCGAGCCAAGAGCAACGACTTGCCAATCCGCATCCGCAGCAGCGCGACTGCTTAACCAGATTTGCATTGCCGAAGCCATTCGTTGCAGCAATGGCGTCACCAACAGCGCATCTCGTTTGGAGCTTACCAAAGCCAGCAACATTTCGGGTTCTGCACCGCGCGGTCGAACAGGCGCGAAGGCTCCGACAAGTTTGTCCTGCGAAAACTCCTGTGCCCTGACAGCGGAAGATTGTGAAAAACCGTCAAGTTTTTCTGACAACGTTTCGCTGAATTCATTCCGAGCAGGAATTCGGCCACTTGAGGGATGCACGATCGAAGGCTGCCATAATGTGTTTGCGCTTTTGGTAACGTAGCAGAAGCCAACGATTCCCGGTTGCGTAAGCGCCTGTTGAACAAACTTCGTTCGCACGGTCTTTTCATCAAAGTTGCCGCCGATCGTATTAAGAATCTGCTGTTCTGTTGACTGGCCCAGAACCGGTTTTTGCAACCCTGTTGATGGCACCAGGCGCTGATGAAGCGCTTTCTTTGATGATTTAGTTTGCATGGGGGAAAGAGTTTTCAGAAAAGAAGTTTTCAGTTTTCAGAAGGGGAGTTATCAGGGAACAGATGCTTTACTGTCGGTTGATTCCAGAGGGAAGTTGGCCAGTTCTTGGTTGCGAGTTGTCCGGTTGGTCAGAAAAATGCACGTGTGCTCTGCTCCCGTCCTGACCACCGAGCGCTGGACTTTGAGCGCTTTCTTCTTGGTAGCTGTTTTCTACATTCCCAAAGAAACAAACCGTACCGCTTCTAATGCGAAAGTCAGAATTGTCGATCTGAACATCCAGTCGCCCCAGCCCGCTGTCGGGATCGATAATGGGCGAAACATAGGTGATTGTGGTGAGCGTTGAAGTCTTATCTTGCCCCAGCAAAATGGTCGCCTTTTCACCGGGTCGTGCTTTGTTCAGCGTTGCTTCTTCCAGGTAAAAACGAACTTTGAGTTTGTCAACTTGTACAATCGTTGCGTATTTTGGATCGTTGCTGGAGACGTTTTCCCCAAGCCGTTTGTGGATTTCTGTGACGAAGCCATTGATGGGACTGCGAATGGTTCGATCTTCGACTTGGGCCTTGATCCGTTCGACTTCAAGCTTGTTCAACATCTGTTCATCTTCAGCCAATCGAAATTCGGCGTAAGTGTTTTGATATTCAGCTTCTGTCTGTTCGACTTCGAATTTGTTAGTGTGACCGCCAGCGACCAACGATTTAACCGCTTCCAGTCGAGACTTCAGCAACTCCAGACTCGACGTTGCCGCATCAAGTCTTGCTGTCGAATTGGCCTGAGCCTCTGCAATGGCCAAAGACTTCACAAGGACCCGCTGATTAATTTTGGCCAGTGTGTCGCCGACGCGCACCGGGTCACCTTCCTTGACGTTGGCCTCGACGATGATGCCAACCTCGGGACTGGCGGCGACGCTTTGCGTAACCGGTTCGGTGAACGCTTTGGTGATTCTCCGGCTGCGCGACTCTTGTTGCGCGTGGGCCGCCGCACAGAACTGGCCGACCAAAATCACCGAAATAAAAATCCTGAACATTGAGGATTCTTCCTTAAAATAGAATATGAAATCTAAAATTTGAAAATGAAATTGGGAAACTTAGTCTTTCTCAATGGCTTCTCGAACCGTATCCATCCAGCGATCCCTAAGAATCATCTGTTGCCGCATTTGGTAATTCCGGGCTTCAATCTCATCCTGGAGTTTCGAAAGCTCTCTTGCGAAATCGCTCGATTCTCCGCTTTTATTGCTGCGGCGAACGATTTGTTTTTGTAACCCTTGGCGGTTTTCGAGAATCAAGGAATCAGTTGCGGCCACGAAGAATTGCGCCGATCCAGGTTGACCCTGTCTGGCGGCGCGCCCAACAAGCTGACGGTCAATGCGCTTGGACGTATTTGGACTGGTGCCAATCACGTGCAGCCCGCCCGCCTCAATCGCTTTCTGATCGGGTTTAATATCGGTGCCGCGCCCGGCCATGTTGGTGGCAATTGTGATGGAACCCGCGGTACCCGCTTTGGCCACAATTGCAGCTTCGTCTTCATCCTGAATTCCATTGAGAACGACAGGTGTGAGCTCTTTGGCGATCAAAGCCTCTTGAATTTCAAGGCTTTCACGGATTGTCTTTGTACCAATGAGAACAGGTTGTCCCGTGGCATGTCGCCGCAGAACTTCGATGGCAATGGCGTCAAGCTTGGCTTCTTGAGAAACGAAAAACCTGGGTGAATCGACTTGCCGCAAACACTTTTTATTTGTCGGGATTTGAACCACACCGCACTTGTAAACCGATTGAAACTCGGTGATCGCCGTCGTTGCCGTTCCCGTCAACCCGGCTAACCCTTGGTACAACTGAAGGTACCTCTGTCGCGTTATCTGGGTTGTCGAATCTCTTCCGGGCTGGATATCGACGCCCTCTTTTGCTTCAACGGCCTGATGCAATCCGTTTTGCCATGTTCGGTCGGAAAAAATACGCCCTGTCTGTTGGTCGACAATTTGAACCTTCCCATCAACAACGACATAGTCAATATCGCGATCTACCGTTTCGTTAGCACGGATCGCATTGACGATGTAGATTCGCCATGGGCGCGAGAGTTTCAATTTCAGTTTCGCGATTTTGTCATGGGCGCGCTCATTGGCGGCATCTTTGACAGTTACCTTTTTTGACGGAAGTTCGAGTTCGTAGTCCTTGTCCTTCTCAAAATCTTTCACAACCCTTTTGGCAATGAGGTAGGGCTCGGGGTCTTCGATCGTTTTTGAGGGCATGCTAATGATCAGAGGCGTCAGTGCCTCGTCGATCATGACGCTGTCCGCTTCGTCAATCAATGCTGAATAGTGATTCTTCCCCTGAATCAGATTGCTCAAAGGGTCGTTGCCGCGGATGCGATTGGCCATCGTCATCCCAATACCATTGGAGCGTTTGTTACGAAGCTCCATCTGGTCGCGCAAGTAATCGAAACCGAATTGATAACCTGGCCCGTAAACGATCTGATTTCGATAAGCACGACGGCTCTGTTGTTCATTGGATTCTTCTGGCAGCAGCCCAAAAGTTATTCCAAGAAAGTCGTAAGTATCTTTCATGCTCGCCAAATCGCGAGCGGCAAGATAGGTGTTGGTGGTTCCAACGTGAACGTGTGGGTTTAAAAGCGTCTTGACGGCGGCAATGGCTCCGGTGACAACCGTCTTCCCTTCGCCGGTTTGCATCTCAACGATGTTTTGGCCAAGACAAGCCCCGATTGCATGAAGCTGTACGTCGTACATGCGAATCTGCTGAGTCCGAAAGATGGCTTCGCTGACGATCGCCGTGAACTGAGACAACAATGGGATCTTCAGTCCCGATTTATCGACTTGGTTGCGAATTGACTCCGCACGAAAAAGCAAATCATTATCTTTGACCGAAGCCAGTTCAGATTCTGACGTCCGAACAGATCCAATCCAACGGTTCGTATTACGGTGGACTCTTTTGACTCTATTGGCAAGCCGAACTTGGGGCGTCGCAAACCAATCCACATGCTGTGTTAATTTAGATGCCAACATTGTTGGTCCATTTTCTCGCGCCCTCGAATTCAGGCAGCTAAGTAGTTGAGTCAGGAGCAAGAAACTAACAGTCGCCTAGAAACTAGAAACCGCTAACAATGAATCCTTCTTTGCTCGGGTGAAATCACTCTTGGTAGTAGTCGATCGCATCTGTCATCGGTGTGTTTGATTCCTGAATAATAGTTTCACCCGTCATCGGTTCGACTACCGAGTGACCGCCATTCTGGATGACCGTTTCAGAAGGAAACTGTTGAATTGCTCCCTGTGGCGATCCCTTATCAAGAGCGATCTCTTTACAACCGCCTTCGCAATTGGTCGCAACGTTAACACTCTCGGACTGAAGCAGCGTACCATTGGCGCGCTTCAGATTCACCATCGCCAAGTTATAAGTTAATACGGATGTGACGTATTCTCTTTCGGCGTCAGTAACACGCTCTTGGGCTCGAAGTAGTGATTCAAGGTTCAGCGCCGCGGTCCCGCTTCCGTCAATCATGGTGACCCAGCGTTGCTTAATCGTGGTAGCTTCGGCTTCAGCGGCAGCCAATGCACGGCCTTTAGCACCGATCTCCAAATAAGAGGTTCGCAACTCGCGGACTGCGATGTCGACTTCTGTCTCAACGGCCGTCAAAGCTCTTGCGTATTCATCCTGCAAACGAGCGACTTCGTGCTTTCTCCGGCAAACACGCGCTCTGGCAAGTCGATTACCAACGGGCAACTCATACTGAATTCCGACCGAGTAACTCGGGCGCCCCGTTGAGAATTGGTCACCAAAGGCACCGCCAAAATCGCTGTCTCCTCGTAATCCATTGGCAAAAGATTGGGTGACAAGATTCAAAGCTGGCAACAACTCGTGTTGGGCGATCCCCAGTCGCGTTGAACCGGCTTTGACCTGTTCAATCGCGGCCTGAATCTCGGGCCGATTCTGAATCGCAGCTTGTAATTCGGCTTGTAAGTCCAGAGGGTAAGGCGTAACAACCGGCAACTCTTCGGGGATCAGTTCAGCGACATCGGTGTTGGCCAACTCGGGTGCGTTGATCATCCCTCGCAAACGCGTTTCCGCATTGGTCACAGCAGTCTGAGCACGAATCAAGTCAGCGCGTCGGTTCTCCAAAGCGCTTGACGCCATTACCAATTGTGTGCCTTGGGTATCGACGCTCTGCCGAGCATCCAAAGTCTGATGAATTTCCTGGGTCTTGAGAAACAGACGCATTTGATGGGAGAAGGTTGCACGTTCAAGATACAGCGCCCAATAATTTCGAGTAATCTCCAGCAATTCATCTTGAAGCGTCGCAACAAATTCGTGCTCGGCAACGGTCGAATCAACTTGGGCCAGAAAAACGAGGCTGTTGTTGTAAGCTCTCCCTCTGCCTCGCAACAACGGATGAGTGTAGGAAACCGTGAACTGCGACGTTGCTTGGTTGTCAGGCAACAGAAACAACGAATTGTTATCTTGCCAACCAAACTGTTGCGAAATATCGAGGATTCCGCCATATCGGGTCAGCCGTCGTAAACCTCCGGTTCCGGTAAACACATTGTCATTGAAACGAGTTGCCGTTCCACCAGCAGTTAAAGTATTACCAATCGGTTGGCTGGTATCATTCCAGGCCGTGTTGAGATATCGAACCCAGTCGAAAGCCGAATCCGCTTCTTGAACGGCCGTTTCCCGAATCAGCGGATCGCGTTTGGCGATCTTGATGTTGTTGGAATGCTGCAAGGCAAGGTAAAGCAGTGTGTGAATGTCAGCCGGTAGCGGTTGTTCGCTACGAAGCGAGTTGGTCACAATCGGATCCCACCAACTTTCAACCAACTGTTGCGATTCTGTTGCCACTTGATCCTGAAGCTGTTGCAGAATCGCGGGAGAATCGAATCGCTTAAATTCGTTGGTTTGGGCCGACAGATTTTCGCTGCTTCCGCATGCAAAGAAAACCATGACAGTTGTTAGACCGACAAGCGATCTTCGGTAGCGAGCCATTAGAGCGTCCTGAGATAAGGAAGAGGAAGAAAAGAAGTTGCTGGGCATTGGGAAAATCGGAAATAAGAAGGGCGATCATTAATCCCAATTCATTACCTTCAAGAAGATCCACTGACAGCATTCTGATAATCCAAAAATTCGGAAAAGTCATACTGATAGCAAGTCTTGAATTCGCTCAAGCCCCCCCATATTTGATGGGGCAACCCTCGTAGATTCGTTTGAAAGAGCCACAAAAATAGCTATTAGCCGTACCTAATGGCGCTATCGTCAGACTTTATGTTCATCACCCAATTGGGGCTTTTCTTACAACAAGCAATTTCTTTCCGCAGCAGATTTTTCGTCCTCAGAGAACGATAGAAAAGATAACTGCAATTGCTTTTGCCTGCCGTCTTTGCGCAGGCTTTGTCAATCTACCTGCTGGGGACAAGTTCTTTGATTTTTCAGTAGTTCGAGCTTGACACTTTTCAATTCTGCGCTTTCTAAACTCGTCTCAGTCAACCTGTTGATAGGAAAATTTGATGTTTTCTAACCATTCAGACTTTATCAGTTCTTCATTTTTTGAATCTCTAGAGGATCGCGTTCTGTTTGATGGCGTTCCAGATGCGACGTTCATTCTGCCGCAGCCCGACGCCGCAGAGCAGATTCCGGCGCAGGTTCAAAGCGTCCATCAAGCCGACGTGGACGGTCCCAAAGAATTGATTCTGATAGATGCCGGTGTGCAGGATGCTGAAACGCTGTTGGATGAGGTTCTTTCCAATCGCCCCGACAGCGCGTTCGAAGTCAGGATGATCAACTCGGACCAGAACGGGATTGAGCAGATCTCGGCACTGCTGGCCGAATCCGAAGGCAAGTACGATGCCATCCATGTCATCTCCCATGGTGACGAAGGCGAAGTTCGGCTTGGTAATACGGCGCTGACTGCCGACAACCTGAATCGTTACGCCGATCAATTGGCGGGCTGGGCTGATGCGCTGACCGAGGATGCAGATCTGCTGTTCTACGGTTGTGACTTGGCCGGTAACGCCCAAGGCGAGCAATTCATTGAGTCGATCAGCGCGATCACCGGTGCAGACGTGGCGGCGTCGGATGACTTGACCGGTGCGGCGGAACTGGGCGGCGATTGGGAATTGGAAGTCAACGTTGGTTCGGTCCAAACGCGCGCCTTGGCCGCAGTATCGTTTGCTGGAACTCTTGATATCGACGACGACGGTGTTCCTGATGAAGACGATGCGGACAAGGACGGCGACGGGATTCTGGATGCTGATGAGATCGTCTTCGTGCCAGTTGCAAACCCGAATTCGACAGTTTCCTTTAACAGCAGCACAACTCCGGGAACGATTCCAGTTGCGAATCCTTCAACAGGTTTCACCTTGGCCGACACCTCCAGTGGCTCCACGCTTGAGGTTTCAGGAACGATGCCGGGCGAGA
>CALDEW010000415.1 GCA_937942355.1 uncultured Pirellulaceae bacterium
CCTCCGCAGATCGGTTTTTCCCGCATGAAATCAAAGTAAAGACGGGCGAAACCGGGCTCAAATTCTAAAACTTGAGGCGGAGCAAAGTTGTCTTTCGGTCTCCGAAAGAACACTCAAGCGCAATCGCGCGCCACAGCGCGCACTTTCGGAGACCGAAAGGCTACATTGATCGCTTCGCCGGGGTATCTGAATACTGTCACAAAGTGGTTGGGCAATTCGCCGGTTGTCGTTTGAAAACACTAATTGCAAATTGCAAATCAAACCTGATGACGTAAACAGGGCCGCAAAAATCGTTACTGAGAAAAGTCCACCGCACGGCGGGGAGCAGGCGAACAAAAACGCTGTTTTTCCCAATTTAGAGAGCGTAGAAACGCGGGGAAAAGTAAATAAGTACACCCGACAGGAGTCGAACCTGTAACCTTCGGTTCCGTAGACCGACGCTCTATCCAATTGAGCTACGGGTGCATTGACAGCGATCCTTCGCAAGAGCGAACAATTTAATCGGTAGAGCTGTTATCGTAAAGCGGCATGCTGGGCTTGATCAGATTTTATCGAAAAACGCGACTTCCTGTAAATGCCTGCATATAACGACAGTATCTGGGGCCTCGGGTTCACGGCGGATTTGACTTGGTTTCTCAAATTTCCACCTGCGGTCGGCTATAAGTCAGTGCGGCTGTCGGGAACTGGCCCTACTCGCTCGCCGCACTTTCTTCTGGCTGATCCAGAGGGATTGAGAAGGGAACCTCATCGGGAAGCGGATTTTCAAACGAAGGTCCTGTGGGCGTATCCAATTCGGGAGCACCGAGGATAGCCCGGGCCGCGAAGCCCAGCAAAACGCCAGTGAGGATTAGTGACGTCCGCGATTGCCAAAATGATTTCTTCATACTTCTAAACGAATCACCCTATTAAAAGTAATGGCTAAAATTGAGCTTGCCGAGCGAGTCTTAAGACTGGCTTGGGCCATAACCGTGATGGACCTTTGCGCGAGCCACCGCAGTGAATGCCTTTTAACACCTAATCATATCTCAGTTTTCGCTGTTACACCATCGTTGCAAATAGGGCCTCCAGATACAGCCTCAAAAATGTCTTTCAAGTTGATTGGCGATCAAAGAATAGCCCGATAACCGGGGATCGTTGGATTTTTGGCGACAGTGGCTTGCAACAACTTGGTAACAGCCTCTGATTGCGTTACATTAAACACTAGATAACAAGCAACCGTTTTTAAGGTTTTGATTCAAATAATAGAGTGCCTGCGACGAAGAGATAGCAGCCACGGTTAGTTATATAATCAGTTTAAAAGCGGCGTCGCGTTCAAGGGCAGGGGATTGAATGATTAAAAATCCTTCGTGCCATTATTTTTGTGAGAAATTTGGAAAGGTAATCCGAAATGATATTTGGAAAGTTTTGGCGAGCAATTTCGGCGCAGATTAATAAGTTGGCCAACTATTTCTGGACGGCGGATCCAATTGCTCAAATGCAATACGAATACGACAAAGCCGTCGATGAGATGAAGGGCGGCCGTCAGGGACTGGAGCAATATCGAGGCTTGGTCGAACGAGTGACGCGCCAAGTCACCGGTGAAAAACGTCACGTGAAGGAACTCGAGTCCAAGATCAAAGCTTATCTGGCCGCCGGCGATCGCGAAACGGCTGGTAAGTTCGCCGTTGAACTCAATCGCGCTAAGGCTGACCTTGCCGAGAATCAAGCTCAGTTGGACATGCACGAGAAGGCTTACGAAAACAACGTCCGCAAAGTTAAAAGCGCGATGGGCAAGCTGTCCAAGATTCGCGAAAAGATCCAGACCTATGACGCGGAGCTGAAGATGAGCCGCGCCGAAGCTGAGATGGCGGAATTGGCAAAGGATTTCAACTTCGACGTAACAACCGACTTCGGTCAAATCGAAACCGTCATCCAAGACAAGATCGCGCTTAATCGCGGCAAGGCGCGTGTGGCGGCGGATCTCAGTGAAGAAGGAATGGTCGACATCGAACGAGAAGAAGCGATGGAGAACGCTCAGGCCGAAGACGCACTGCGTGGCTTCGAGGTCGAAATGGGGTTGGTCACGCCTTCGACGGTCGGGCTTGAAGACGACGTCAAGGAAATGGGGCCTGCGGATAAAGAGACGGAACTGAACTAAGCAATGTTTGTTCGGGCACTCCTCCCCGAACTTTTATGTAAATTGTGGTTGGGTAATCGTGCCCAACCTACGTCTAAGGGCGAAACAGCGCATGGCTTCAGCAACGACAACACCCAGCACCGGCGTCTCGGTGCCTGATTGGTATCCCGGTTGGGCTCGTGAAATGGCGAATTTATACTTCGCCGCCAACACGTGCCTGTTCGTGATTCACGGCAACGTCAATGATTTGATCCATTGTCAGGAGCAGCAGGACGGAAAGACGGTCAACCAATTCTGTGGGCTGACGGAGTTTCTTTCCAAGCAGATTTTCGGATCGTGGGATTTGGTAACTTCCTACGACATGGGACGCGGTATTCAGGCGCAAGCCGGAGCGGATCCCAAACGTCACCGGAGCATGATGGAAACGTTGGGCAAGAACATCGGCAGCCCGGCCTCGTGGACGCGGAATCCGGACGATGTGTTGACCAACTATCAACGCATGATTCAGCGCAACCTGCTGGAAGAAGACCCCAAGGAAAGAAAACGCATGGCGTTTCTGTTTCCTTACGCTCAGTTCTTGATTCCTGCTGGTGACCAGTCATCGTTTTCACGCACGCAGGCTTCGCATTTGGTCCGTTTTTTGTCATGGGCTCAAAATCCCTATATCAAACGGGTGAACATGTCGTTCTGCTTAGTCGCCGAGACATTGACGGAGGTTAACAAGCGGCTGGTTCAGGATCCGCATGTGGCGACAATCGAAATCCCGCTGCCCGACGAAGCGACTCGCCGAGTGTTTATCGAAACGAATTTCGATTTGGACGGCGAACCTGAAGAAGAACCGGCCGCCGAACCGGTGGGCTTTGATCTTACACGCGCCGATGAGGTGGCTGAAACGGAACCGCAGCCGAATGAGGCTGAGGCGAAAACGGATTCCAAGTCATCGGCCGCTTCCGAGGATGAAGATGGCGAAGGCATGTCCGTCGAAGCGATCACGCAGATCTCCAATGGATTGAACTTGATCAATCTCAACGTAGCGATGTCGCGCAGTAAACTGTCGGGCAAAGCGGTCGACATCAACCAGTTTCGGAACTTGAAAAAGGGACTGATCGAACGTCAGTGTCAGGATTTGGTTACCTTCCTCGAACCCGAACACACGTTGGACATGGTGGTTGGGCATACGGCAGCGAAAGAGCGATTGAAACTGGACGCACGCTGGATCGTCGAAGGCCGGCTTGATGCGTCACCAATGGGATATTTGATTTGCGGACCGGTGGGAACGGGGAAGACGTTCATCTCCGAATGCTATGCGGGTTCGATTGGGATTCCCTGTTTGGTGCTGAAGAATTTTCGGTCCAAGTACGTTGGCGAAACCGAAGGCAACCTTGAAAAAGTGCTCAACGTGCTGCGTTCGCTGGGACCGGTGATGGTCATCATCGACGAAGCCGATGCGGCGCTTGGTAATCGTGAAGGCGGCGGCGATTCGGGAACCAGCAGCCGCGTCTTCTCC
>CALDEW010000416.1 GCA_937942355.1 uncultured Pirellulaceae bacterium
GAGTGATTACTGGCCCGCCAACTTCTACTGGTTCACCATTGACAAGGATTACGCCTGAGCTGGGCGGTGTCTCTAAGGTAAATCCCCCCCCAAAGATAAAAAACGGAGAGGCCGATGGATTGCCGAGGAATACGTAGTCGATCGTGAATGATTGGCCTTCATCGAATATGAAAAATCCTGATGTATCCTGAACCGCTTCCACGAGCGTCATCGCTGTTCTGGGACCTTCATCTTCCGTTGCAATCGTATCGTTCTGCTCGATCGAATTCACCAACTGCTCAAGGTCTTCCAGCGTTGCTTCGGCTGATATTGCTGCACTGTCGGCGCTGGAGTTGGCATCGGAAAGGAACTGAGATGAAGTCTCTTCAGCGATGGCTTCGCCGATTGGGAGGATGGTGTTTGATTCGATCTCGATGAATTGAACGTCATCCAAGTCTGTGTTCTCAACGGGCGCATCAACGTTGTCGACCGGGAGAGGAACGGCGCTGTAGAGTACGCGGTCCTCGAGTGACTGGAGAAGCAGCGGTGATTCGGACGGACCCGAATCTTTGGGAAACCATGTGCCTATCTTCTTTGTCAATTTGCTAATGCTTTTCATCGTTGCACTTCTAAGTTGGGAAACACTATTGGATGCAGAGTAAGGTTGCTGCACCCAAGGGTTCAAAATCAGTGCAGTCTTTTCGAACCGGCGCGCAGAGGTTTGCGCTCCAGTTACGGAGAGACCGTGTGAAAACTTAGCTTCTTCTAAGGGCAAAGATGCAGAATTGAAGGTGCGCGGCGATCAGGTCCGGCCTTCATTGAAAAATGAAACGGTCATAGGGATTGCACCGATCACCGTGAGTCTTCAGTGGGTTTTTGCGGGTCGCAGCCTATCCGGGCGATGGCAAAATAATCCTTATTGCCCCTACGACCGGACTTAAAGAATAGAAGCACTAACCACTGGAATTGGAACGTCCGGAATGCAACAAGCGCTGATGTTTGCAACAGCGGCAGGGACGGATCTCACCACCGACCCAACTTCGGTTCTCACCAAAGAATACGCGCTAAGGAGCCAAGCTCTTGATCCATTTTTCGATCAGTTCAACGCCTTGTTTGTCGACAACGTTGCTTCCGATGGTCGGCATGCGGCCTTGGCCCAGCGAGACCATCCGCTGCCACAACGTTGATTCTTCCGGCGAACCGGGCTTGAGAATCTTCGAGCCTGCCCCTGCAAGATCGCTCTGCGCCGGAGGCACATTGACCATCTTGGTAAGGTCGGTTGGCGTTTGGAATCGTAAATCGATGTTGGCGTTTCCGGGGCCATCGGGCCGATGGCACATGGCACAATTGACTTCTAACAGCACGCGAGCTCGGGTTTCCAAATCCGCTGATTCATCAAAAGGGTAACAATACTTGGGCGCTGAAGCGGAATCGAACGCGTCCAAATCAACCAGCCCTTTCTCAATCCATGTTAGGATTTGGTTGGTCTCTTGCCCCTCTTGAGCGCGATTGAGCTGAGCCGTATTGATGCCCAAAACGTATCCTGCGGCATCGGTATGGCAGCTGGCACACTCGGATGATGACGGCGAGTGCCAGGCGACAGGTCTCCATTGCTTGCTTCCTTCTATGGGTTCCCAGACCTCAAATTGTTTGCCTTGGGGCAACAGTTCGGCTTCGTCGCCATTGGTATTCCATACGTACGTGGCCGCTTCCCAACCATCGTCGGTTCTCACGATTAAACGCGTCTCAATTGGCCTTTTGTATCGGTTTTGGAAATGTTTAACGATTTCAGTACCTACAGGAATGGACCATGTTCCCGACTCTTGATAGCCCAATGATGTTCCCTGCGGCACTTTGAAGTAGCGGTGTTTGATCGCTTTGTCAGACCAAAACGGCGCGTTCACTTCGTAGCGCGCGTAGCTATCGGAAACCGTCTGTTCTCGCAGCGATGAAAAGATATTGGTTTGAGACAATTTTTTGGCCCACTTCGCAAATACATCCGCCGGTTTTTCCGAAGGTGCGACTCGATAAATATAACCATCGAAACTGCACGCGTAGACTTCACCATTCTGATCTTCACCAAAACTGGCGATGCTACGTCCAGTACGTCGAACCAGCGTGCTTTCGTACTTGTTCTCCTCTGTCTTGCGAAGACTCCACAGGTTCCCCGAGACGTAGTCTGCGTAGAAGTAAAGCCCTTTCAGTTCTTCGAACTTTTGCCCGCGATAGACGTGCCCACCGGTAATCGACAACCCAAGGCTGTGGGCGTAAGTAACGACCGGATCAATTGCTTCACCTGCGGCCAATTTCGTTTCTTGATTGAATATCTCCTGAGCTTCAAAACGATTCCAGCCGTAGTTTCCGCCGGCCGTTACGATGTTGACTTCCTCGGTTTTATTCTGTCCAACATCGGCCGCCCATAATTCTCCGGTGTCGCGGTCGAAGGAAAATCGCCATACATTTCTCAAACCATAGGCCCAGATTTCTGGAGCCGCGTTGCCGTTGCCGGGTTCTACCGATTTGTCGACAAACGGATTGTCCGCCGGAATTGCGTAGTTCTTTCCTTCATCCTTTCGATCGACATCGATGCGCAAAATCGCGCCCAGCCAAGTTTCCAGATTCTGTCCGTGGCTGTGGGGATCGTTTTTGTCGCCTCCGTCGCCGAAGGAGATGTAAAGGAATCCGTCAGGGCCGAATTTGATATCGCCGCCGTTATGGTTTCGGTAAGGTTGAAGTTGCGTGAGGATCACTTCTTCAGAATCTGGATCGGCTTGATTGGGATCATCCTTGCTCACTTGGAAGCGCGATACGATGCTGTGTAAGTCTTTTTCCTTTGACGAATAAGAAACAAAAAACTGTCCGTTGGTCTGATAATCTGGATGAAACGCCAAACCCAGCAGCCCTTCTTCATTTCCTGCGCGACCGACACGTTCTGAAATGTCTAGAAATACCTTGGCGGTGGATGGCGATTGTCCGTTTTCAAATACGCGAATTCTTCCGTCTTGTTCCAGAACGAAAATTCTGTCGCTGCCGTCGCCTGCGTGAGTCAATAAAATGGGGCGATGAAAGCGTAATCTTTCAAAGCACTTTTCCAGCCCGATTCCGACGTTGGGGCTGGGGTCATTGACTTCAGCCCGCGCGGTGGGGTCCACTTCGATGGCAGTTTGGCAGATGCTGGAATTGGAAAGAGCGACTAAAGAAATGAACCCTAGAAAAGCAAATTTTCTAAAATTGATAAGTGTCTGCATCAAAAGTACCTCTATTTCTGCCGCGTGGTGATTACAGTTCCGCACGTGAGCGACGGTTTGGAATAGAATCGAAGTAGCGAAAACAATTGAATTTCTTAGCCCAGTTTCAGTGTGATAGAATTGGTCGCTTGTACGGCTTCCAATTACCAGCAGGATTTTTTAATTTATCGTTGGACAAAATTGTAGCCGAAGACGTCAAGCCGTTCGATGCCGTACATTGTAAACGGAAACCCCGGCGAGTCCCGCCAGTTAAATTTAAGTACCACCAAAAGGTTCTTGCGACCTCGTATCGCAGTTTTAGATAATGCCTCCCAAGAAGAAACGCGCCGTCTCTCGTTTGACCGTTCCCCAGATCGTAAACATGAAGGCGGCTGGTCAGCGTATCACGATGTTGACCGCTTATGATCACACCTTTGCCAGCCTCTTGGATTCGGCCGGCGTCGATATGCTTTTGGTGGGAGACAGTCTGGCGATGGTTGTTCAAGGTCATCAGAATACTCTGCCGGTCACTTTGGAAGAGATGATCTATCACGCTGAAATGGTTGGACGCGCCGCCAAACGCGCTTTGGTGGTGGTGGATCTCCCGTTTCCAATCAATCACCAAGGCGTTCACCAGACGGTCGTCGCGGCGGGGCGGATTTTGAAAGAAACACGGTGCCAAGCGGTCAAGTTAGAGGGCGGTGCCGATCAAGCGGAAGTTATCTCCGCGCTGGTGACCGCGGGGATTCCCGTAATGGGGCATGTTGGACTGCGTCCGCAAGCAGTCCATGCGATGGGCGGCTACAAAGTGCAGCGCGATTTGAATCAGCTGATCACCGATGCGACTGCGGCACAAGATGCCGGCGCATTTGCGGTGGTCGTGGAATGCGTACCGGCTGAAATTGGGGAGGCGGTGTCGAAAGAACTTCGAATTCCAACCATTGGTATTGGGGCAGGCGCTGGGTGTGATGGCCAAGTATTAGTCTGCAATGATATGCTGGGGCTGACTACGGGTTACGTCCCAAGCTTCGTCAAGGCTTATGCCGATATTGGAAATTCAATTACATCAGCCACGAAAAAATGGTGTGCTGATGTAAAAGAGAATCGCTTCCCTGATGAAGAACACTCCTTCTAAAAAAGTTTGTAGGGTCGGTTCCTACCGGCCGCGACTCACCTTTGCCCAAAATGGCCGGTGGGAACCGGCCCTACGATTAGTGCTGAACCACTAAAGTCTCGGAAGACCCCAACAATATGCCCAAAGATTTTCTCAAAGGTGCCCAAGATAGCTACGACGTCGTCGTAATCGGCAGCGGTCTCGGCGGACTCACCGCCGCAAATATTCTCGCCCGCGACGGTATGAAAGTCCTGCTGCTGGAACAGCATTATAAACTTGGCGGACTAGCGACATGGTTCAAACGCCCCGGCGGTCACATCTTCGATATCTCGCTGCATGGATTCCCCTACGGAATGGTGAAAAGCTGTCGCCGATATTGGACCAAAGAGATCGCCGATTCCATTGTGCAACTGGAAGGCGTCCGGGTTGACAATCCGATGTTCTCGCTGACGACGACGTTCGACCGCAAGG
>CALDEW010000417.1 GCA_937942355.1 uncultured Pirellulaceae bacterium
AGGTATCTGTTGACACAGAGGAATGCGAACGATGAAAGTGGACCCTTGACCGGGACCTTCACTGTATGGCTCAATTTCGCCACCGTGCTCTTGCACGATTTGATAGGTGATCGAAAGTCCCAATCCGGTCCCCTGCCCGTCACGCCGACGCGTGAAAAAGGGCTCGAAAAGATGTTGTTTGATTTCAGGCGTCATGCCGCAACCATCGTCTGAAACGGTCAGCACGGCGTGGCCGTCTTCGGCGTTGAGACGAATATCGACGGTGCCACCGGCTTCGACGCTGCCGAGTGCGTTTGTGATTAGGTTCAGCGCGACCTGTTTCAGCTCTTGGGAGTTGGCGGAGGCAAAAACCGATGAGTTGGGCGCGTAGTGTAAGTTCCGATCGCGATACTTGCTCATCGGTTTAATCATCTCGACAACCGTTTGAACGACTTCGCCGATGTTCACGGGAACTTTTTTGGCGTCACCCATCCGCGCGAAGTCCAGCAACCCCGCCGTAATTTCTTTGCAGCGAAACGCTTCTTCCTGGATGAGTGACAGATACTTCTTCACCTGTACAATTTCTTCGTCCATCTGTTCGGGGGTAGCGTCTGCTAACGGCCCTGTTTCAGGTTGAAGAATGTCTTGGACGCGTGATTCCAAGGATTCAGCTGACCAAGCGATCGAAGCCAACGGATTGTTGATCTCATGAGCGATGCCGGCCGCCAGAAATCCAACGCTGGCCATTTTTTCGCTGCGGATGACCTCTTGGGTGCCGCGTTGTACTTTTTGGTTGAGGTCTTTTTGGATGCGCTGAAAGTTCTGAGTCATCGCATCGAGCGCGTCCGCAAGTTCGGAGACCTCGTCGTCGCTGTCGAGTTGAATTCGATGTTCGTAGTTACCATTGGCGACTTGACGCGATCCAAACACCAGCGTTTCCAGCGGAAGGAAGATTCGCTTTCGGAACATAGCAGCCAGGAAAATGATCACACCCAAGGCCGCCAAAGTAACGACCAAACACATGACGTAAGCCCGGTGATATTCCGACCGCGCGTTTTCAGAAAACGCCTGCATCCGTTGCTGCATGAAGACGGGCAATTGAGCCGCTTCGTGTTGAAGTTTCGCGAGGTCTTCCTTGAGCGTTGTCACCAATCCGTAGCGGCTGCCGGTGAAGACCTTTTCGCCGTTTTCGTAGTCGCGTTTAATCTTTGCCAACGAACGCCTGAAGTCGGCCACAAATTCCAGCTCGCGCGTGTTTTCGGCGATGCGAATGTCGTTGATTTTGCTGTTGATCAGCTGTTGGTGGTACCGTTCCAATGCCTGTTCGACAGCGTCACGTTTTCCGCTGAAAGAGCTGGGAATCGATTCCTCATTGGTGCCAAGAAACGGAATGTCTTGCCGATTGGCGATGAGGTCTTTGCTGTCCCACAAAACAGATCTTAGTTCGCTAACTTTTTGATTTAGTTCAGCGGCCAAAGGGAGTTCGATGGATCGGTCGCGGATATTTTTGGTCAGCTTTTGAAACTTCCAAATCCCTTGAAAGGCAGCAAACGACAACAACGTCATGACCAGCACAAGCGCGGCCACACCGAAGTACATTTGCGATCGAATTCGTCTCAGAGCAAACAAGTTGGGTTCGTCCCACAAGAAAATCATCTCATTTTCCGCCAAGCGTTTTCAAACGCCTCGGCCGAATGAAATAATTACAGGGTGGCAGCAAACGCATCAACGTCAGTTTCGACGAAAGTTTGACAGTATGAGCGTCGGGAACGCCGTGGCTGCTAGCCAACGACGGATTGTCGTCGTTTTGGTCTAGAGAATGAGGTGAAACCGCAATCCAGTGGGCTAATTGCCGATATTCTGACCATCAGGCGCCAGGACGTATCCCGAAAGCTGGACTTGCAACGACCCGCTGGGCTTGGATTGTGAGGGGAGATTGACTTTGAGGTACAGGTAACCCGTATGCCGGGGCCGAATGACTTTCTCCGCTCCGATTTCAAACGGCACCGGCTTTTTCTCCTTAGCCCTCCCTTTTCGATTTGGCTTGCTCGGCACCTCAACGATCACCCCGACCAGCTTTCCCAGTGGAGCGTCTTCAACGAGTTCCAATTTGGGATCGTCATCGGGAAATCCCTCTGGCCCCACCATCGAATTCATCAGCAACCTGTATTCTCCCTGAGCAGCGACGCGCAATGGCTTGCCTTCGGTGACAAAGGCAACAGGGTCTCCCCAAGTGTTGGAGGGTTCAAGGTTAAGGTTGAATACGTTGGCGGCCAGAACTTCGTCGCGTAGTTTTTTCAACTTGCCTTCGATTGCCGGCACGCCCGGTTTGAGCAGACTCATCGCATGCAAGTAGTCGACCGCGCGAGCAACGTCCCCCGCCTTTTCATATTCGCCAGCGATTCCAACGGCGTTTCGTATAAACTGATCATCAATTTTTGTTGCCCGAGAATCAATCTTTGAAAGTTCTTTGCTGCGCGAAGCAACGGGCACCGCGTCTTGGGCAAATGTCAAGGAAACCAATGACACCGAAATTGCGCACAAAAAACACGATCGCTTCACAAATTTCAAATTGGGACGGAGAGTCATAGAAAGATCCTCAAGTGGAATATTCACGTACAAACAACATGCTCAAACGTTTCACGGTCTGCACTGCCAGTCATTGTAGCGGTAGGTTGGGGTGTGAACAAAACAAAAATTCAATACGGACTCTATCAGTCGGGTATGTTATCCTCAACCCATTGATTGAAGTTGTTCAATCAAGGTTCCCGTTCTGGTTCTAAGAGTTACGGCGAAAATGGTTTACGTTTGGCTTACGCTGTTTATCGTTTTGGTGATCCTGTTTTGGGGACTGAATCTGGTCGGATTGCCGGGCAACTGGTTGATCGTCGCCATCGCGTTACTTTGGATGTTCGTCGGGCCCGCGTCATACCAGTTTCACTGGGGAATCTTAATTGCCCTGACTTTGTTAGCGATCATTGGCGAACTGATAGAGTTCTTAACGTCAGTCTTGGGAACGAAAAAGCTGGGAGGTTCCAATCGTGGAGCGACGCTTTCGGTTGTCGGTTCAATCGTCGGGGGCATGGCGGGGGCCGCATTCGGCATTCCCTTCCCTATCCCGTTGGTAGGAATGCTGATCGGCTCAATCCTATTCGCTGGAGTTGGTGCGTGGATCGGAGCGACCCTCGGTGAAAGATGGGTTGGGAAACCGCTCAACGAAAGCGTCAAGATTGGTGCGATTGCATTTCTAGGTCGGCTGCTTGGTACTGCCGGCAAATTGATGGTCGGCTCAACGATGGTCGTACTCGCAATCGCTGCCCCCTTTGTTCCCATACTTGCAAGCAGCTAACAGACTACCTTCAATTCGAATGCCGTACTTACAGGTGAAAGCGAAAATGGCGAAATGTAGCCTTTCGGTCCCCGAAAGTGCGCCGTCGCGCAAACGTTCCACTTTCCCCCTAAAACTCTCTGCCCCCTCCTAAAAAAAGACTGACCGCTAAGCATCTTTCAAGTAAACACACACGCTTACTTTGGGAAGATTTCTCAACGGTCAAATTTGATAGGAGTTAATGAGGAAGTTTTGAGTGTACTGGTTGCGCCGATGCGCGTGACGCTCTTTCGGAGACCGAAAGGCTACGATGGATAAGATCAAAACTGGCGCCTTCGCTTTTGGTGAAGGATCCGTTCTATTTACGGTTGTCCGGAGAGAAACCTGGATGAGACGGGTCAACAGTCCCTTGAAAAGAATTTGAGGAAACCGAATGTTTCGTTATGTTGCTGCGTACTTCCTGACGCTGGTGGTCTTTTTCGCGATTGATTTTTTGTGGCTGGGAACGATTGCCAAATCATTTTACCGAAACGAGATCGGGCCACTGCTGCTGGATAAATTCAATATCCCCGTCGCCGTGTTTTTCTACGTCATGTACATCGCCGGCGTGATCATTTTTGCGGTCAGCCCATCGCTCAAAGGCGGTTCGCTTTGGAATGTCCTCTTGTACGGCGCTTTGTTCGGTTTCTTCACCTACGCGACCTACGACTTTACCAACCTGGCCACGCTAAAAGGCTACACGCTCAAACTAGCGATCGTAGACACCGTTTGGGGGACTTGCCTGGTCGGGGCGAGCGCTGTTTCTGGGGCCTGGCTGACGCGCCTAATTTTTGGTTAGACGCATCAGGGGAAAACTCGATCCGAAAACGGCCAACCGTGTTTATCTATCACCCGCGTTGATGACCGGTTGGGCGCTGCGGTCGCCGCAGAGCACAACAAGTAGATTCGAAACCATCTGGGCTCGGCTTTGGTCATCCAGATCCACGATCTCTTCTCCGGCCAACTGATCCAGCGCCATCTTGACCATCCCAACAGCCCCTTCGACGATTCGGCTGCGGGCCGCCACCACCGCGGATGCTTGTTGGCGCTGAAGCATCGCTGCGGCGATCTCCTGCGAGTACGCCAGGTGGCTGATACGAGCTTCGATGACTTCCACGCCTGCCTTTTGGAGTCGTTCCTGAATATCGTGTTCCAGCTGTTCTGAAATTTCGGTCGTGCTTCCTCGAAGTGAGACTTCATGGTCTTCGCTGTCATAGGGATGGCGCGTCGCCATCACACGCAGCGCGGCCTCGCTTTGAATATGGACAAAGTGCTCATAGTCGTCGACTTCAAACAGCGCCTCGGCTGTGTCCACAACCTTCCAAACAACGACGGCTGAAATGTCGATCGGATTACCGTCTCGATCGTTGACTTTCGAAGGCCGGCCAGCGGTGCGTGCTTTATGTGTCACGACTTTGCCATGGGCGTCGCGCTGTTCGGGTGTCGTGTTCGATCCCGTTTCGAAGTTTCGAATTCGAAGCGAGACTTTTTGCTTGCTAAAGAACGGATTGACCCAATAGAA
>CALDEW010000418.1 GCA_937942355.1 uncultured Pirellulaceae bacterium
CTCTGCTTCAAGGCCGAGTTTTCTAAAATGCGATCGAAGGCGGTAACCCAACAGTGCCTCCTTTAGCATACGAACACGTTGCTTCAGCGGCAAGGCACTCCTGCTGTGTACCGACTTAGATTCAGGTTTCGAGGTAGTGGATGAGGCAACGAGTCCTGCCCCTCCTTTAACCTTCGTTTCAGCTGTACTGCATCGTTTAATGCAGCCGCAGGATTCGTGGCCTCATCCACTACCCTGAAATTAAGACATAACGCTACGCTAGCCACCAAAAAAACAGACGAAAAACGCAGACGGGATAGAAGTTTAAACCACAGAGAGCACAAAGCTCACGGAGACACTGATCCGCGAAACTCTGTGTTCTCTGTGAGCTCTGTGGTTTAATCCTAGAAACTTGACGCAGCCAATAATCAGATTCAAGAAGGGGTTTCTAATTCGCCGGCGAAGCGCCAGGGTAACTCAAACCGTCCGACGATGCCACTCGGTTTGATGTGCGCTCAATGATTTGATTCGATGCCAAAGTCGCCAATGCTTTTACGGTCAATTGTGGATTGATCTCACAACCGGCAGGAAATAGCGTTGCATCGGCTACCGTCAGATTATTCACTCTTTCGTCGCAGTCCGTTTTGACCTGAAACGTGTGTGGGTCAACGACATCGCCGAGGCTAACTCCGCCTTGGGGATGAGTGGAAAGCAGGTTCACAAATGCGGGGCCGCGTTTTCGAATTTCACACATTGCCCATTCGAAATCGTCCATGCTGCGTACGCGAAATGGGTGGTTGTCTCTGAGTAACACCGATTTGGTCGGCAGGTAAAGACTAACGGCATCGTCCGGTTTCTGTGCTGCCAAGAAGATCTCAGCGATTCGCCGCATCCCTTGCAGCAACAAATCAAACTCTTGATCGTCGATCTGAAGGTGTACCTTCCCGTTGAGGTCGGCGAAGTTGCTGCATCGGACTTTCGTGGGAACAACGATGCCAGCCATAGAGAGATGGTTGAATTTCTTCATCGCACAAGCGAATTCCTGAAACCAGCCACACAAAGCCACCGCTACCGTGCCGGGAAAATGAAACCAGTTCTCTAGCGCGGGTTCCTTAACGACCTTGCCGTCGCGCTCTACCCACCGCTCGTCGACCAGATAACATTGAGTCACGCCCGGTTCGGGATTACCACTTCTGGAGGGCCAAATGGGTTTGTCGTACATCGCGTAGACGACCGAACCCACGTTGGCAGTGAGGCGCTGTCCGATGTTCTGATTACTCAACCCGGCCAGAGTTAGCCCCTGCCCAACCAGACGAGTCGTCTGCCCTACCCCGGTCGCGACAACATACTCGTCGGCACAAACAGTCGTCCGAATGGTGTGGCCACTGTCCTCAATCCGTTCAACATCGACCCCCGCTACTTTTATCGCACCAGTCTCATCACGTGTCATTCGAATGCTTTCAGCGGTTGTGCGATACGAAACTTCCGCCGGTGTATGCCCGTGCATGGATTGGACTAAGAAACTGTTGGGGCCATCCTTGGAATAGGGATGGATGCCGCCAATGTGGTCGCCAAAACTGTCGACGGAATTGTCGCTTCCGCAGCCCTCACTGGATTCCCGGATGGCGACTGGAAGTGGGTGAACGGTCTGCCCGAGATTTTCAGCGCCTGCGCGGAACCGAAGGCTCCTGTCACTGATCTGGGTTTTTGTGACCTTGGTGTTGACCCCCAGTTCACCCTGTATCGCCGACATTATTTCAGCAAACGACTCGTAGGGCAGTCCCGCCGGTTGGCGGTTTGACCATTTCTCATTGTAAACGGCTTCTGAAATTGGAAGATGGATAGCATTGTTGACGTAGGGTCCCCCGCCGAAAACACGCGCCTGGACAACGTTGACCGACTGCTTCGCCTCGATTTTCTTTCTTCGGTTGGGCAATGCCAAATCTAACTTAGAATTTACGTTACTCAATCCTCCGGAAATTTGAGCCCCCGCGTCCTTGTAAAGCCGATAGAGTACTTCGTCACTGCGCGGAGGGCTGAGTTTGAATTTACCATCGGGTTGTGGGATCTTTTTTATCAGCGAATCGGGGCAGACGAAGTCGCCGGCATCAATAATTAAGACCCGTCTCCCCGCGGCCGAAAGACGCTGTGCCATCGTTGAACCACCGGCGCCGCTGCCGATGATGCAGACGTCATATCTCTGGCAGAGATCCGCCAACGGGGGTTTTGGAACTGAAACTAAGTTCTCCGGGTTCTCGCAGGGTTTGGACCAACTGAATCCAATCAATCGCCTTGCCGGCTGACGAGAAAATATCACCATCCGGCCCAGCATGAACACGCCGCTGGCGGCCAGGTGCAGAAGATGGTCGTTTTCCCAAAGAATCAGCGGTGGGGAAAGCCGCGATCGGCGTGGGACTTCACCTTGGTTGAGAAGTTGTCTGAGACGCGCCGGAGATAATTTATGCAGACGCCGCCCCGTATGCTTGACCGAATAAGTATCCAGCCACAGCAACGCCATGTTACTGCCTTGTTGGATGCGCTTTGGCAGGTACGACATGTAGACGAGGATATCTTCGACGATTTCGCCAACGTTGTCGCGACAGTGATGGTTGCCGCACCACAGCACATCGACTTGGGCATTCACCATTGCGGTCAGCGCGGGAAGACGCTTCTCGCGGACGATGGCAAGTGGATCGTCGGGAATCTCCAGCTCTTGTTCTTTGGAACCAAAACGATTGAACAACCCAAGCGAGAGAAGCGTCGCTGGAAGACACGCTTTAAGGACCGTGCGGCGATCGAGCGTTGTTTCTTGTTCTTCTGGTTTTGAGTCTGCGAGAAATTCAAGCTGAGAAAAATCCAACATCGCTGAATCCGGCGCAGAAGTCTATTGGGGGCAGTCGAAAACGGGTTACTTACAGAGAAGCCATCGACGTCCATTTGGATGTCTCATTAGTTCGTGCAAGAGAATCGTAATAGGCGTTACCCACTTCAATCGCTAGCGTCGTCGCTTTGGAAACCCTTGCCGGTTGGTAGGATTTTAAGCCGACAAATTGACGACAGACAACGGCAAGCCTAATTGTCTGGAATCAATTGAAAACAGGCCAATTTTTTGCCGCCGCGGACAAATAATCGACCATCGGCAACCACCGGCGCGGACCAACAATTAGGGACGAACTTCAACTGATCGTCCGGCAACCTCTCGGTTACCAATTCAAATTTCTCAGGATCGGCTTTCACCAACGCAAGTCGTCCGCGTTCACCGACGACGATTAAATGACCGTCGATCAGCAATATTGAGCAGCGATTGAATCCAGATTGTGACCACTGAACTTCACCCGTGCTAAGCTTAACGCAACGCAAGTCCGCGGAACCCGAGTTACGTCCACTGCAGCCGTAAAGGAAGTCACCAGAGACAACCGGAGTGCACCAATGGGCCTGCATTGCCTTTTTACGTTTGCCGCCGTCGTCCCACAACGTCTCGACCTTGCCATCTTTGATTTCAAGCAGCGTGGAACCATTCTCGTAGCACTCCGAAAGGAAAATACGGCGGTTGACCGAAAGGGGCGTCATTGCGTTAACGCTTTCGAGCTTTTTAGAGCGGTAAGGAAACTTAAATTCCACAGTCCCCTGCCCCGGCTCGATCCCCCAAAGATTGTCACGTGCCCAAGCGAGCAGCGTCCGCTGCTCACCATCGCCCATCCAAGTCAAAGACGTATAACTGGCCAAATCATCGCCCGTTTCGTAGATCACTTCGCCCGTAAATTTATCAAAGGCAACGAC
>CALDEW010000419.1 GCA_937942355.1 uncultured Pirellulaceae bacterium
GTGGGCTCGATTCCAAGTGATGGGAACCCGTACCCCTTTGTAGCCTTCAAAATCCCAAGACCACTGGTCCGCGTCACGGTAGGTTCGCACTCGCGCTTTGGCTTCCAGCCCATCAACAGTCGTCGAAATTGTGCCTGCGTATTCCTTGTCGTTGCCAACGGGCGCGGTCACCACGTTCTTTTCAACTTCGTAGTCGTCCAACGATTCATCAGCCTTTAACTCACCCGCGTCCATCGTCTTTAACTGCCGTCCATTGGCGTCGAATTGAACAACCTTGTAGGTTTGAGACTCACCTGGCGCCAGAATTACTTCGTACGGACGAAGCTGAATCAGCGCCGGCGTGCCATCGGGTTCGGTTTCGGCTGGCAACGCTTTGGGCGTTCCAAGTTCAACCTCTTTTGATTTATCTCCAATGCAGATCGTGCGGTCGCGGGAAGTAATATAAAGCCTTCCATTGGCGATCGCGGGCGACGCATAAATCTCATCCAGCCCATTGCCATTGGCCGCTATCATGCGGATGTGATTGAGGACTTCACACTTCTCACGGCTGGGTTTAAGAATCAAAACGTTGCCATTAACCTCGGTAACGTAGATTTTGCCGTCGGCCCAAATAGGCGATCCCTTGCCGACGGTGCCGAGGTCCTGCGTCCAGAGTTGATCGCCGGTCTTACCGTCAAACGCGATCATATTTCCAATATCAGCCACCACGTAAACGACGCCATCTTTGGCCAACAGCGCCGTGTAACCCGCTTTCACTCCGTCTACCCGCCAAACGCCGTGGGTTTCCGTAACGTCGCCTGTACCGGTCGCGTCGATACACTGCACTCGTCCAAACTCTCCGTTGTCGATGTTATCTTCGCCGTGAGAGATATAGACCATGTCGCCGTCGATGACGGGAGTGGCGTTGAGCCCACGCTTGGACATTTTGAATGACCAAACGGGTTTGCCCGTGCGTGCGTTCATCGCATAGACGTGACCATCGGAGTTACCGCCCACGAGGATGCGCTGTCCATTAACGACGCCAACGGTGAGCGCAGAATAGTTAGTATCCTTTGGCTTGCCACCGGGTGCTGAAATCCAAAGCAGTTCACCCGTGCGTTTATCAAATGCGTAGTAGTAATGCTTGGGCGCTGGCCCCTTCATATCACCCCAGTTGGTCGCGAGGTAGCTGACGATGACGCGATCTTCGTCGATGAAGGGCGTCTGCGTTCGTCCACCGTAACCCGAGATTTTTCCGTATTGTTCGGCTAATGATTTCTCCCATACGACGGTTCCATCAGGCGCGTAACAGCGAAAGATACCGCTGACCGAATGCGAAAACACATTTCCTGTTTCCGGGTCTCCAGTCATCGCGGCCCAACCGACGCGCGGAGCAGGAATATCGGTTTGAAAGACATTGAATTTATCTTGCCATTTCACATCACCCGTTTCAGCGTCGAAGCAAACGACCTGTTCCTGAATGTGAATACGCTCATCAGGCTTGGCCGGATTGTCGGCCGTTCGACAGTTGATATAGACTTGCCCGTTGAGAATGACGGGCGTTGATCGACCGCCGATGTCAGACTTCCAAAGGATGTTTTTGTCTTCGCAATCGAGCAACTCTTGCTCCATTCGACCTTCTTCGTCCTTCTTCAAGACGACCTTCTTGCTGCCCTTGAGAGACCAGTCTTCGACCAAATTCGTCTCGCGCGAAATCCCGTTCTCTTCAGGGCCTCGCCAACTGGCCCAGTTCTGAGCATCTGCGGAACCGCAAGAGAAGACACACGTGGTTACGGCCGCTGCCGCTACAGCAAAATTTAAGAAGATCAGGCGTTTCATGTTTATGTTCATTGTCATTGTTTAACTGAAGCGTGCTCGAAAAGTGTCTGGGCAAGTTTCATTGTATCGAATTTCGTTTATCATTGTAGCTGGCTCCAAGGTGCTGTGAGTCGAACTGCTGACAAATAAATTGTTTCGATCTGATACCACCATCAGCCACCCATTTGCTAACGAATTCTAACTATGAACCATACCAAATATCCCTCAACCCGCATGAGGCGGGTACGTCAGTTTGACTTTACGCGCCGTATGGTGGCGGAACATCGGCTGTCGACCAACGATTTGATCTGGCCGGTCTTCGTACAAGAAGGATCGGGGGAGAAAACACCCATTGCTTCCATGCCGGGCCAGTTTCGGTACTCGATCGACGAACTAACGACAGCCGTTACTGAGGCCCGCGATCTTGGGATCCCGGCGGTCGCGATTTTTCCCGAAACCGATCCCGCAAAAAAAACGGACGACGCCGCCGAAGCGATCAACCCAGACAACCTGGTTTGCCGCACGGTGAAGCATCTTAAAGCAAACGTGCCGGGCATCGGCCTGATCTGCGATGTTGCTCTGGACCCCTATACCTCGCACGGCCAAGACGGTTTGGTCGTCGATGGCGACGTGGCCAACGACATCAGCGTGAAAATGCTGTGCCAGCAGGCAGTCGTGCAGGCCGAAGCGGGCTGCGACATCATCGCGCCGTCGGACATGATGGACGGTCGCGTGGGGGCGATTCGCGCGGCGTTGGATGATGCGGGTTTTGAGAACTTATTGATCATGGCTTATTCGGCCAAATACGCTTCGGCATTCTACGGTCCGTTTCGTGATGCGATCGGCTCCAAGGGCAACCTGTCAGCGGCAAACGTGACCGGCGGCGGTAAAAAGACCTATCAGATGAACCCCGCTAACTCCGATGAAGCGATTCATGAAGTCGCTTTGGACATCGCCGAAGGTGCGGACTTCGTCATGGTGAAGCCCGGTATGCCGTATCTGGACATTGTCCGACGAGTCAAAGACGAATTTTCGGTACCGACGTTTGCATATCAAGTCAGCGGCGAATACGCGATGCTGATGGGCGCGGTTGAGCAAGGTTGGCTGGAGCGGGACGCGGTGATGATGGAGAGCTTGATGGCATTCAAACGCGCAGGTGCTGACGGCGTGCTGACCTACTTCGCTGTCGAAGCGGCTAAATTACTCAATGGAAACCCTGACCAATGAGACTGGCCACCGCTATCACCGCGCTGTTCTTAACGGCAATGCCGTTTCGGGGCACCGCGACCGGATTTCAATCAGACGATCTCGCGGCGTCCGTCGCGAAACGGCCGGTCGAAATTAATTTGACCGATGGCAGCGTCGCTCAAGGAACAATTTCGGCCATCGACGATGACGGAATCGAATTGCAGACCGGTTCGTCGCCGACTCCATTGGCTTTTCAACAGATCGCCAGCGTCTCGTTCGGGCAATCCGGTAGAAAGACGGATCCCGAGGCCAACGAAGATACCACCGCCACCATCACCTTCGCCGATGGCTCGCAAGCCAACGTGGCCGCGCTGGAGATCGTTGGTGAAGCAGCGACGATACAGACGATGGCCGAAACAGCGATCAAGGCAAACGTTTCGAATCTAAAAACGATTTGTTTTCTGGGTTCTGATGCGTCTGACGCAGAAAAAAAACAGTGGAACGAACTGCTTGACCAACCCTTGCCTGCCGCCGACGCCATTGTGGTCAGCAAAAACGGATCGCTGCAGCTGATTGAAGGCATCGTTGGAGACATCAACGATAGCCATCTCACGTTTTCGATCGAAACACGCACGGCTGAAGTTGCGCTGGAGAAGATTAAGGGTGTTCTGTTCTATCGCGCTAATCGAGAGCTGACGGATCCGCTTTGTCAATTGACGTTGACCGACGAAAGTTCATTTGCGATACGGAAGATTGAGATGAATGAAAGAGGATTCGTTTTAACTTCGGTCGATGGGACGCAGTTCGCCGCCGCAGCGAGCCAAATTCAGCGACTGGATTTTTCGGCTGGCCGGTTTGTGTATCTCAGTGATTTGATTCCTTCGACCAACACATGGACTCCGCTGGTAGCCAGCCCTGAGATCTTGGAGTCTTTGAAAACGCTCAGGATCGCAAAATTCAACCGAGACTTTCGTGGTCAACCGTTGACGCTCAAAGCTGTCCCCGCATCGGGTCTTGCTTATCTCAGCGAAACGGTAGCTTACGACAAAGGCATCGCCATCGCTGGCGGTGGACGCGTCGTTTTCGCGGTCAACGGTCAGTTCAAACGACTGACTGGATTGGTCGGTTTCGATCCGGCAGCCTACATCGGCGGCGAAGTCAATTTCGTCATCAAAACGGACGGGCAGACGGCAGTTTCGGAAGTCTTACGCGTTAGCGCAGTGACGCAACCGATCGCGCTGGATTTAGATATCACGGAAACGAAACGGGTTTCCATTTCCGTCGAATACGCAGACGGCAATCCCGCCGGTGATGTTTTGCACTTGGTCGATTTTAAAGTGCTGCGGTGAGTATCCGGCGGCGGAAGTTGCGCTCGACTCGGAGATTCGAGTTACGTAAAGCGACTCTCCGAGCCGCTGATCTTACAAACGCACAGGCGTCCGTCAGCCGTTAAGACTGTTCAGCAAACGTTCGATATTTTGGAACTTCTCCGGTGTGGGACCGGTGGCGGGATCATAGGTGTAGCCGCCGGTTTGGTTGCGAATAAAGTGACTGAAGGAAACCGCGAAATCCTCTTTCGGGTTGGTCTGCGCATAGGTCGTGAAGAAATCACTCCTCGAATCGTTGTAGTACCAATCGCCATCGCGTGACCGCGTGTCGCCTCGATTACGAGAACCGTCCCAACCGCTGATGGCGCGAAAATCTCTAATGAACCTGTTTTCGGCTGGCTCATCCCAATTGTGTGCAAACTCATGGAACACAATTGAATCCAGAGAATTGCTACTGGCCGACAAAATATTTTCAGCGATACCAATATATTTCTTCCTGCGAAAGTTCACGCCAGCATACTTGTTATCTTCGTCGAACTTGAACAGCGTGTTTGATTTACCGTTGGCCCCTTTCAAAAGTTTTGAATTTGAAATGGTCATATGAAGCGTCTTCAATGACGCATCGACCGCCTGCACTTCTTGATTGGTCCAGGCTTCCCCACGGTAGAGCACACTGCCGGAAACGGTTAATCGGTTCGCAATCGGTAATACGGCGTCTTCGCGGTTTTTATCGACAATTCTATCGATCACTCTTGGCCTACCCGAACCTCCTTCGGCGAAAGGCAACAGCCGATCGTCTCCTTCACCGCCGGTCAAACGATCTCCGCCGCCGACGCCGCCAAACAATCCGTCCCGACCGTTTCCGCCGTGAAGTCTATCTTTTCCGCTATCGCCATACAGCGAATCGTTGCCGGATTGGCCCGCGATTAGATCATCTCCATCACCACCGTTTATCATATCATCGTCTTGGCCTCCGTTGAGCCGATCGTCGCCGACGCCGCCGATCAGCCTGTCAGCGCCTTCTTGCCCGGAGATAAAATCATTGCCTTGGTCTCCCTCAACGAAGTCATCGCCGGTGCCACCGTAGATCGTATCGTTGCCGTCTCCGCCTGAAACTTTGTCGTTGCCGCCCAAAGATAAAATCGTATCGTCTCCGCTGTCCCCAACGATGGAATCTGCTTCATTACCGCCACGAATAAAGTCATCATCCGATCCGCCCGAAAGCGATCCGCCGCCGCTGCCGTTGATGATGACGTCCTTGCCCTGCCCTCCAGAGACATCGTCATAGCCGCCATGAGAAGCGATATAGTCATCGCCTCGACCACCAAAAATACTGTCGTTGTCTTGGCCGCCGTCAATGAGATCGTTGCCGTCGTTTCCGTAGATCGTGTTGCTTCCGGCCCCGCCAAGAATTCGATCGTTGCCCTCTGCTCCAAAAATTTCGTCGCTGCCGAGGCCTCCCCTGATGTAGTCGTCGCCGGCACCACCGTTGATCTGATCGTCACCGGATTGGCCGAACAAGAAGTCCTTCCCGTCGCCGCCGAAAATCCCGTCATCTCCCCCGGCTCCTCGAATCTGGTCTGATGCGCTACCACCAAAGAGTTGATCATCGTCGTCTCCACCATGGATGGAGTTTTCTCCAGCATCGCCATAGACCTTGTCTTTGCCGGCACCGCCAAAAGCCCAGTCGTCGCCGTCGCCCAAGCGGAGGGTGTCGTCCCCCGAGCCGCCGAAAACAATGTCAACTCCTGCGCCACCGAAATACGAATCGTTTCCCTCATTACCGCTGGCGTGGCTTGGAATTGACGTATCGTTGCGGATCACATCATCTCCGCTGCCGCCGATGAACCTTAACCGGCTTACCGATTCAACTGGAAAACTATCGGAGTAGGTTTGCGAAGGTGTCACCACCGAAGCCGAAAGGGTTTGCCCGTCGGTGGTTACCTGTAAGGTGTCATTCCCGACGCCGCCGGACAGGTAGACTACTCCGTCGTTCAATGCCAGCCCAGCCAACAGATTTCGTGGCTCCAAGCAAAGGTAATAAACGCGACTGCGATGGGACTTTTTCTTCATGATATTGCTGCAAGAAAAGAGAAGAGAGGATTGTCTGACGGTCGAGCGGTGCAGGCGGGCGCGAAGCCTTCCAAACGCCTACTTCAAACGACCGTTTTGGCCAATCTACCGGCTTTTTTCCTGCAATATAAGAGCAGAAAATTAAGCGTCCCTAACCCCTGATCAACCAAGCGCTTACTTCCATGCATGCAGATCAGCGCACAGACGATTTTGAATCGCCGATGAAAAAATTGGGGCTCAGCACCAACGCGATTCGCCTCGACTTTCGCCTCGACCTTCGACTCGGCGATTTCCTTCGTGCGGCTAATACAAACGGCAGTTCGACCGGCAAGGCGGATTCATTTCTGAGCCAGCGGTTCCAGCGAATCGGGAAAGCCTTCGGTGTGAGGCCTTTCACTACCACTGAAAGGTTGTGATTTTTTCCAGCCGTTGAACGGCAATCAGCGAAATTTCCGTGGTTTTTGCCCCGACCACCGCAAATCAAGAGCCTAATAACCGGAATAATTCCGTCCTGCTGGAACCTGAAATAGTGCATTTATCTAACGAATGCGTAGAATACCCGATTGTGTGATTAAACTGATAAATCGTTAACTGAGCTACCGTTGTGCCGCGACCACGGCGAGCGATCAATCCTCTAACAATAAATCCGCCATGATCCGTCCTGCCGAAAACTCGTTTAAGCTCCG
>CALDEW010000420.1 GCA_937942355.1 uncultured Pirellulaceae bacterium
AAACGTTCGGCTCGTCGGTGGTCGTATTGCCTGACACCATTGGCGTCTACCTGCTCTTCGTCTTCCTTTTTGAAGCTCTCATCAAACCAGCGACCGGCATATTCGCCTTTTTCAATTTTGAAATTACCGTGGACTTCAAAATACGGTTTGGCAACGAAGGCGCGGATTTCACGTTCGCGTTCGGCCATGATCATCAACGTTGGCGTCTGAACGCGACCGGCGGTCGTGACATTGAATCCGCCGTGGCGCGAGTTGAATGCCGTAAGGGCGCGGGTGCCGTTGAGCCCAATCAGCCAATCCGATTCCGATCGACAAACGGCCGCATCGGCCAAGTTTCGCATCTCGTCGTTGGTCCGCATCGAGTTCCACGCTTCGATGATCGAACCGTCAGTCATCGACTGCATCCACATGCGTTTGATCTCGACGTCTTTTTTTACATTCGCGTGCTTGATCAGGTAATAGAAGATCAATTCGCCCTCGCGGCCCGCATCGCAAGCGTTGACGACGGAGGTAACATCTTTTTTCTTCAGCAACTTTACCAGCGTCTTGAAACGCGCTTCGGTGCGTTCGATTGGCTGAAGTTCGAATTCATCGGGAATTACCGGAAGATGTTTAATTCCCCACGGCAGCTTCTTACCTTCGCTGGTCGTGGGCATTTTAAGTTCAACCAAATGGCCTACTGCGGACGCGACGATGGCATTTTCGTTCTCAAAATAATCCTTCTTCTTCTCAAGCTTTCCGATTTCAGGCAGTTTCCCCAGCACTCGGGAAAGGTCGGTGGCAACACTTGGTTTTTCGGCGATGATCAGCGTTCGTGACATATTTTGGTGGCTCACTGGCGGTTGTTGACCGCGTCGCAGCGAAAACTGAATCGTTATCAGATTCCGCGACGGATATATATAATGGCGATGGGGAATGAACGAGTTCTGCAAACAGATCGCAGATTGGGTAGGATTAATCGCTGATCGGGAATCTTGTCAAGCCCTGACGAAACCGTTTTGTTTCGGACGACTCGTATTTTGGCGATACAAGGCGGTTGAAAATTTCATCGCCGAGTTGCGAGTAACTACCCAATAAAAGGGATGTCGCTTGCTTTGTTGATGTTTGTACGAGATAATATCGGACAGTGGTCGGGTAGGGAAATTTTTAACGAGCCGGTCGAGAACAATAATTCGAGAATATGGTCGACCCCAGCAACGAATGCTTGGGTCGTTTGTGTTTTTAGGACAGACAGAAGTACGAGGAGATTGGCTGTGGTTGAACGAGTACCTATGACCCAAGAAGCTTATAACAAGCGGATGGAAGAGGTTGAAGAACTTGAAAATGTCGTGATGCCAAAAATTGCCGAAGACATCGCGCTCGCTCGCGCCGAAGGCGACCTCAAAGAAAACGCCGAATATCACGCTCAACGCGAAAAACAGGGCATGGTGCAGGCCAAGATCAACGAAATCAAGGGTCGCCTATCGCGAGCTCAAATCGTGGATCCCTCTCAAATCAACACCGATGAAATTGCCTTTGGTGCGAAAGTCACTGTCATCGACACCGATATCGATGATGAGGAAATTATCACGCTCGTTGGCGACGGCGATGAAGATTATGACAGCGGGAAATACTTGATCACCAGCCCGATTGGACGTGGGTTGCTGGGGAAAAAAGTGGGCGATGTTGCTGACATTGACGTGCCCAAGGGCAAGCTGCAGTTCAAGGTCGTGAAGATTGAGTATCCTGAGCTGGGCTAGTGTAGCGCTTTGCTAATGGGTAGAGGATGAGGCAACGAATCCAGCGGCTGCATTAAACGATGCATCAAAGACAGAATTGAAGGGTAAAGGAGGGGCCGGACTCGTGGCCTCGTCCACTACGCTAAGATTAAGATACGGGAATCTTCGATGAATAAGTCGTTTTGTTGGGTTTGGGTTTTCCTTGTTTCCTGCACGTTGGTGGGAGGAGCTACTGATTTGGCCTTTTCGAAGAATCCTCGTCCAATTGTGATCGTGCACGGCGCTTGGGGCGGAAGTCATCATTGGAAGGCCGCCGCAGATTTGCTCGAAGCCAAAGGCGTCGGTTCAGTCCACCGAGTTTCACTGACAGGGCAGGGGCCAAGGGTTCATCTTGCGTCGCGGGATGTGAATTTGGAAACCCACATTCAAGACGTTGTAAATGCAATTAAATTCGATGATTTGTCAGGCGTAGTGCTGATCGCCCACAGCTACGGTGGCGTCGTCGCGTCGGGGGCGGCGGACCGAATCCCTGAACGGATTTCCAAGATAATTTACCTCGACGCCAGCCTGCTGGACGATGGAGAGTGCTTTTTCACCGGTGATGATCAGTATCGAGAGAAGCTCACCAAAAGAGCCCAAGAGGATGGGAAAGGCTATCTCATTCCTGTTGACTGGCCCAATGACTTCGGCGACGTGCCTCATCCGCTGGCGACGTTAACCGACCCAGTAAAACTGAAGAACCCGCTCCGTGAAAAGATTCCGGCCAGCTATTGGGTGTTTACCGATGGCAAGGAACTTGAAGAAGACGATCGCTTCCGATTTTATAACCGAGCCAAAGAGCGCGGTTACGCGGTGAGAGATTTCAAATGGGGTCACAATCCGCAGCGCTCGAACGTCGCAGAGTTGGTTGAATCGCTGCTAATAGAATTAGCGAAGTAACGTAGTCGATCGAATGGAGGCAAAAAAATAGCCGCGATTCACATCGCGGCTGATTCTTTTGTAAGTAAGCTGGTCGGTTGCGACTTCGTAATCGCCAGCGACTACTTCTTCTCTTTTTTCTTGCCGTAGCTTCCGCCGAACTTCTTCTTGAACTTCTCGACGCGTCCGAGCGTGTCAACGAATTGTTGCTTACCGGTGTAGAACGGATGCGATTCGCTGGAGATGTCGACGAAGTATACCGGGTACTCGTTACCATCTTCCCACTTGATGGTGTCTTTGGTCTTGATCGTTGAACGAGTCAAGATTGCGTAGTCAGCCTTATTGTCCTTAAAAACAACGGGGCGATAATCGGGGTGAATGTCAGGCTTCATAGTACTATTGGCCGTTAGCCGAAAATTGAAATCAGAAACTAAAATGGAGACGAGGGGGCTCGAACCCCTAACCCCTGCCTTGCAAAGGCAGTGCTCTCCCAATTGAGCTACGTCCCCGAAGATTTGGTTCATGGTGGATTATACCGCCAAAACCATAACATCGAGCGGCCGATTATAGATTGCCGAAGCAAATACAATAGACCCACCAGTGAATTTTCTCTGTTCAAACAGGAAACTTTGTGAAGCTTTCCTTACAGTGCCGTTGACGGCCTTTATTTAAGGGTAGTGGATGAGGCCACGAATCCGGCAGCTCCATTAGCCTCAAAGGACTCGTCCACTACTTCCGCATCGGATTAGTGGTCGTGCCAAGATTCGAACTTGGGACCTCGTCGTTATCAGCGACGCGCTCTAACCAACTGAGCTACACGACCATGGTTTCCATTTGAAAGATCGACATTTTAGGGACAAGCTTATCCCTGTCAAACGGAGTTCTTACGTTTTTCGGCTTTTGGCCCCAAGATTTTGAAGCAAACTCGACTTTCTTGGCAATTCCTGAGACTCTCGGCGGTCCAGCGGTTGACTCGCAGCGAAAGTAACGACAGCGCTCGCCTCGCTTGTCCATTCAAAACATTTTAACATTCCGCAAGTTACAAATTGGGTGAAATGGACAAAGCCCACCTATCGAAATTTCTCAAGAGCTTTACTTTGAATAGGATCTCAATCGTCCCGAAAAATGTTTTTTGGTATGATCGAACGAGTCGTTTTTTAGATATTTGTTTACAGGTTTGATTATGATCCCTTCGGTTGCTACCGTTTTAAGAATCACCGCGTTGTCGTTGGTTGTCAGTTGGATGGCCGTCTCATCCTCTTCCGCGATCGCGCAGAGCAAAGTAGAGAAGTCGTTCAGCATCAAACCTAAGCAACCTGGCGTCGACTGCGATCGCCCTGACGCCGCGGCGCGGAATAATTGCAAGGTGGATTCGGCAAGTGAGAAATTCGGTTATCCGGGATTTGTCGTGTACGACAACACTGAACGCATCCTGCGATTGTTTCTTGATCGGAACAAAGACGGGAAACTAGACCAGTGGTCCTACTACAAGGACGGCATCGAGGTCTACCGCGACAGCGATAACGATTTCGATGAAAGACTTGACGAGTACCGATGGCTTGGCAGTGCCGGAATGCGAAAAGGCATCGATGCGAACGAAGATGGCGAAATTGACCGTTGGGAAATGATCTCAGTACAAGAGGTTGCCGAAGAAGCGTTTTACGCGATCCAGAACCGAGACAATGTCCGTTTTGGCCGCTTGCTAATTTCGGACGCAGAGTTTCGGTCGCTTGGACTTAAAGGTAAGGTAGGCAGTGAATTTGCCAAACGCGTCGATGCTGCTCGGAAGGGTTTCAGCTCGATGGCTCGCGGCCAAAATCAAATCGGCAAGTCTACAAGTTTCGTGTACTCCGGGCCGGGCCAACCAGGCGTTGCTGCTGCAAGTAAACGCGACGGGATTACAAAAGACATCATTTGCTACGACCATGCTTCGGTCGTATATAAAAACGGTCAGACCACGGGGAACTTAGCACTGGGTACTATCGTTCGAGTCAACGACACTTGGCGTCTAATGGAATTGCCGGAGATCGTTGATCCAAAGAAGGCCATTCAAACCGGAGGGTCACTGTTTCCGATGCAGTTGTTCACTACCGAACCGGACGATTTTGAACAGGGAGACCCGAGGCTTGCCAACGCTTATGAGGAATTCGAAAAGATCAACAAAACGCTGCAAAAACTTTTGGAAGAAGATAACCCAAAAAAGAATGCCGTTCGCATCGCTTCGCTTCATGAGCAAAAAGCAATGGCTGGCATCGCCATCTACAACTTGGTGCCCAAAGATGAGAAGTACAGCTGGTTACAGAATATCGCTGATACGGTTTCTGATGCCTATCAAAAAGAAGAATACCCGCGTGGACTTTCATTCCTGAAGGAATTCAGCGACAAGTTGAAAGATGCCAACCGCACCGAAGGTTTGGACTACATTGGCTGGCGTTCGATTTTTGCGAAGTATCAACTGATCATTCAGGTGAAAGACAGCCAAGCGCGAAGAGAAGCGTTAAAGGACCTGATGAATGACTTGAAAAAGTTCGTTAATCAATATCCCAACAGCGAATTTGCCCCCGATGCACTGTTCCAACTTGGATTCAACAGTGAAATCGATAACGGTGGAGACAACACCGAAGCCATCAAAATGTATTCCGCCTTGGCGCGAAAATACGGCAATACGAACTTTGGAAAACGTGCCAAAGGCGCTTTGGCAAGGCTTCAAGGTAAGGGGAAGCCAATTTCGTTTAAGGGCAAAACGACCGATGGAAAACCTTTTGATTCTGCGACGCGAAGAGGCAAGATCGTGCTGATTCACTTTTGGAATACCGATGCCACAAACGGACTCAATGAAATTCAAAAGCTCAACGCGAAGTATGACAAGGAATTGGTAGTCGTTGGAGCGAACATCAATATGCAAACCAAAGATTTTCAAGAGTACATGAGACAAAATCGTGAAATCAATTGGACTCAATTGCACTCGCCGGGCGGAATGGATAAAAGCGAATTAGCCATGCAAATTGGCTTGGTCTCGTTGCCGATGGCTTTGTTGATTGATAAAGATGGCAAATTGATCGAGACGAACTTGCCTTTCCCAGACTTAGATCGCGAAATCCAACGCTTGTCTCGATAGTTCTGCCTGTCCTCTTGCCCCGCGAAACGGGGCGAGTGCGTGACGCGGGAATCGAGTTGCCTGCTTAGCGGGAAATGCTGGAGCAAGTATACTCCTTCAGATAATGCTTCTACAGTTTCAAAATATCTCGGCCTATCGAGGGCTGAACCTGGCCCTCGATTCTATTTCTTTCGAAGTTGATGCTGGCCAGAACACTGTCGTTCTGGGCCCTAACGGAGCCGGGAAGTCGACGCTGTTGAAGTTGATGGCGCGTGAACTTTATCCAGTCGTTGCTGACGAATCTGACTTGAGGATCTTTGGAGAAGACCGCTGGAGTATTTGGGATCTTCGTAAACGATTGGGATTCGTTTCTCCAGACGTTCAGTTTCAGTACAACGGCCACGTCCTTGGACTGGATGTGATTCTGTCGGGATTCGATTCAACGATCGGCCACGTCGATCGGTCGAAGTTGGAACCCGATCAAATCCAACGCGGCCATCAGATCGCCGATGAACTTGGCATCACCGACCTGATTGAAAAACCCTACCGAAAAATGTCCTCAGGGCAGCAGCGCCGTTTTATTTTGGGACGCGCGCTAGTTCACCAACCCGAACTGCTGATCTTCGACGAACCG
Source organism: uncultured Pirellulaceae bacterium (assembly GCA_937942355.1). Taxonomy (GTDB): domain Bacteria; phylum Planctomycetota; class Planctomycetia; order Pirellulales; family Pirellulaceae; genus Mariniblastus. The sequence continues at coordinate 6,368 of CALDEW010000420.1, forward strand.
ACGACGGGATTGGATCTTCGTGGTGTCTATGAATTTCATAAGCGCGCTTCGCGGTTGATCGCCAGTGGAGCCACGGTCCTGTTGGTGACGCATCATCTGCATGAAATCTCGCCGGAGATCGACCGCGTGATTCTTCTGAAAGAAGGTAGGATTTTTCGAGAGGGCACCAAAGTCGAAACGTTGACCGATGCCAATCTGAGCGAACTGTTTGGTTTTCCGCTGTCGGTCAGCTGCGACCAAGGCTTCTATCACGCGGTGTCCAAAGCGTAGCGACCGTTGGTTTGATGGCAATTACTTTTAAAGAAGTTTGTCCTCGAAACGTAAGTGGCGTACGCTTCCAGCTTGCGTTATCCACCACCGCCTGTTTCAGCACTTGGAATCGATGGAAATGTGTCGTTAAAGGCTGGGCTATCGAGTGTTTCCACGCTTGAATTTCCCGCTCTCGATGCTCACGCAAGCTGGAAGCGTACGCCACGTAAAATTGGCGAAGCCAATTTTTATCCATCTCGTTCAAAGCGAGGCAATTTTCTAAAGCAACTGCAACTTTGCAAAAAAGCCTCGGCGCTTTTGATGCCATCGAGGGCCTCGCCTCCGAACAACTGCTGCATGCGCCCCAATCACAAATCCTTTATCAAAAAATAGCATGACTAAAATTGTCGTGTTCTGCGGGGCCAGAACGACCATCGTTGGCGATTGCTACCTGAGACGTCGCTAAGGGTGCTGAGCGTCCTCTAAGGCGTGTTCTTGAAGCTTAGTCGTGTATTTTTCAATGTTGTAAGCTATTTAAGGCGATATTGACGAACATTGCCTTCCTTCTATTATCTAACTCTTCACTGATCTCTTACCGTCAAGAGGCGACCGATTCGCATAAGCCAGCTCAAGTAAATCGGGCCATAAAACGCCGGAACCAGAAAACACTCGATGCTACAGAAATCTCCTGAGACGCAACTCGACGCCACACAAATCAAAAATGACGTTCTCTCCGGCCTGACCGTTGCGTTGGCCCTTGTTCCCGAGGCGGTTGCGTTCGCGTTCATCGCCGGCGTCGACCCGGTCATCGGACTTTACTCTGCCTTTTTCATCGGTCTGATCACAGCAGTTTTTGGCGGACGGCCTGGAATGATTTCCGGAGCCACCGGAGCCATGGCCGTCGTGGTCATCGGCTTGGTATCGATCCACGGGATCGAGTACTTGTTCCCCACGGTCATCCTTTGTGGAATCTTGCAGATCTTAGTGGGGACGGCTCGGTTGGGAAAATTGATCCGGATGGTTCCCCATCCAGTGATGCTTGGTTTTGTCAACGGTTTGGCCATCGTCATTTTTCTGGCTCAGTTTGGAAGCTTTAAAGGATTCAACGCCTCCACCGGATCGCTTCAGTATCTCGGCGGATCGCAGATGGGAATCATGTTGGGGTTGGTCGCATTGACGATGCTGATCATCTGGGGGCTGCCAAAACTGACCAAGGCATTCCCGTCTTCGTTGGCGGCGATTTTGATCGTTACTTTCCTTTCGATCGCGATCAACAGCTCTGGCGCACTCAATACTTCGAACTCCGAGGGCGGTGGTAACGTGGTCGCAACCGTTGGCGATATGCTGTTGGACAACTCCAAAGCCAAGGCCGTTCAAAATGCGGCGCGATCAAAGGCCGTTCAGGAAGCAGCCTCGGCAGGCAGCATTTCGGTTTCTGCCCACGGTGATGGGCATGCTCCGGCGGTTGGTGAACTCAATACAAAAGAACGTGAAGCCGCCATCGCATCGGTTGACCCTGAGAGCGCGAGCATCAAAGCCGGTTTGCCGCAACTGTTTTTCAACAACCCTTCTCTACCGGCCGTGCCGCCAGTGAATTGGACGACGCTTGCCATCATCTTTCCCTTTGCACTGACTCTGTGTGGTGTTGGCTTGATCGAATCGTTGATGACGCTGACGTTGATCGACGAAATTACAGAGACGCGTGGCCAAGGCAATCGAGAATGCCTTGGGCAGGGTTTGGCCAATATCGTCTGCGGATTGTTTGGCGGCATGGGCGGTTGTGCGATGATTGGACAGTCGCTGATTAACGTCAATTCGGGCGGACGAGGACGGCTTTCGGGAATCGTCGCGGCCGTCTGTCTGTTGCTGTTCGTGCTGTTTATGTCGTCATGGATCGAGGTCATTCCCATGGCTGCCTTGGTCGGCGTGATGTTCATGGTTGTCATTGGTACGTTTGAATGGGCGTCGCTGAAACTGTTCCGGAAAATTCCGCTCAGCGATATCCTTGTGATGGTGCTGGTTGCCGGTTACACAGTCGTGATGCACGATCTGGCGACCGCAGTTATCTTAGGTGTTGTCGTGTCTGCGTTAGTGTTTGCGTGGCAGCATGCGACTCACATCGGTTCTCAGGTCAGCCACAACGAATTTGGCAGCAAGATCCATCAAGTTCACGGGCCGCTGTTCTTCGCATCCGCCCAATCGTTCAAAGAGATTTTCGACCCCAAGAACGATCCTGATGATGTTGTGATCGACTTCTACTATTCGCGTGTCTACGACCAGTCAGGTTTGGAAGCCATCAATAGTATCGCCGAACGCTACGATGCTTTGGGCAAGCGTATTCACCTGACGCACCTTTCCCCGGAGTGTCGCAAATTACTTGACCGTGCCGATGATCTGGTCGAGGTGAATCTGTCCGAAGATCCGCAGTATCACGTCGCGACTGATCGCTTAGCATAGCGATTGTTTCGTTGTTCTGGACTCAGATTAGCATCTCGCCGTGTTAGTTTTGAGGTTGAGATATTACCAGCTCGACGTGCGTGTTTTGAAGTTGCGTCTTGTTAATCACGAAGTGATGGCAGGCATTAGCCTCGGACGCAAGTCCGAGGAACGATTCATCATTGGCTCCGTTAGTCCTGAAAGGACGACAGGAATTAAAATGTCCCACGCATGCCATGCTTTCAGCATTTACGGTGATTTCGCCGGTGCCAAACCATGGACTTGCGTCCATGGCTAATACATACCGTGCTTTCAGCACTAAAACCGCGTTACTTAAAAAAACGCGGGCGTCGGGCTAGTATTTTTACCGCAGCGCGATGAGCGCTGGCGTTGGTTTTCGCTTCTCATTTTTTGGTTAGATGACGAGCTTCCCCAGCCTGTTAAACTTTGCGGGATATGACGCTGGTCCTAGACGCTCGTTTAAGATCCGATGATTCGGGCTGTTACGATTGCAGCAAACACAACGAATGATTCGATGACACCCTTGGTGTTTCTAAATCGTTTCCATTCGTTGTCATTCAATGTCCCGACGACAGTCCATTTTGTTCGTACTGATAATTGCTAGCGGCCTGAGTTCAGGCTGCTGCTGGCGTCGAGATATACCGGCGCAATGCTGTCCTCCGCTGACGTCGCAACAGGTGCCGCTCTCGGTCAGCCCGAAACCCGAAGGCGCTGGGGTGGAAGCCTCTTTCGATTCGTTGCCCAAGTACGAAACGATCAAACAATCCATGTTGGCTCAGGTTGCCGCCGATGGTGTGGTTGCGATCAATCTCGACGAGGTCATCTGCTTAGCCGCTCAGAATTCTCAATTGGCGGAAGTAATCGACCAAGAACGACAACTCTTAGAATGTCAGGACGGCGAGCATTGCCAGAAGACGGCCTTGGACATTGCACTGCAAGGCGAAAGTCTTGAACAGCGCAACGCGGTCGCCGGTGCGGCGGGTGAATTGTTTCTGGGGTTGGTCCAGGTTTCTCTTCAACTTGAGCTATTAGACGAAGCAAACACACACCTCGACGAATTGCAAACGAAAGTCGATGCTGCTGACGATGCTGGATTCGCGACGGCCGAAGGAAAGAATGAAGTCGAAAAAGGCCGGCTCGAACTGCAAAAGCAACGTGTCGAACTGGACAGCGTGCATCAAAAATTGACTTGGCAACTCAATATGCTAGTCAGCCCCGGCAGTGATACCGCCGTTGTGTTTCAGCCCGTCCATCATTTGGATCCCCAGCTCGCCTCCAGCGATGTTCGGTATGAAACAAGATTGGCTGAAACTAATCGTCCCGGAATCAAAGCGACGGAGGCGGCGATCTCAAGCGATCGAAATGGCATGGCCGCCTATCAACTGATCAGGCTATTTGACAACCGCTTAGGGATGAAGTTGGACGCCAGTCCGATCAAAAAGCGATTGTTGAGAAATCAGATAATCCAGCTGATTAGCCAGTCGGAAAAACAGGACCCAACATTGCGAAATCGCCAACAACAAGCCGACCGAGTCATCGAACTTCGTAAACGCGAAGCCGCCGTCAGTGCTGGCAAGGCGTTGCTTGACCGGCAAACGGCGTTTGAGAAACTGACCGTTATTCAAGCCGACATTCAGCGATTACAGGAACGATCCGAGGTCCTTGCCGCCAGCAAGGAAATTGACGCCAAGGACGTTTATCTCAAAGAGAACGAAAATTGGATTGGGCTCCAGAAAGCACGTTCTGATCGCATCTCCGCCGCCATCGACTACGAGGTGGCTCAGCTGAAACTAAAACAAGCACAGGGTAAGCTGATTGAATCGTGCGGTTTCCAGCTGGAGTTTGATTCTTCATGTTGCATTAACCAATGCAACTGCCAATAGTAGATTTGGTGGTGACCCAAGAATCGCGTCCTCAAGCTCTCATTGGCTTGACAACAGATACGCTAAACTTCTTTCAACGATTATAGAAAAATCGGCAAACGAGCCATAAAACGATTGGCCGACCATTTCATAACCGACTACTCTTAAAAGTGTTGGCTTGGAGAGACGACCAGGTCACGCAAGCGATTGCAAGCAAAGGTTCGGTGGGTGCCATTTGGTTGGTTGATAAATTATGCGTACATTTCTAACGATACTAATCATCGCGGCGCTCGCTGGCAGCGGCTATTACGCATCGACGATGTCAAAATTGCAGCCCGGTGAAACGGCTGAAGCGGCTACGGAAACTCAAACCACAACCGTTCCGTCCGAAGAACAAGTTGTCGGTGACGTGATTCACTGTCAAGGCAAGTTGGAACCGGCGTCTGGTCTGATCAATATTGTCGCTCCTGTTGGTTCGAGAATTTCCAGGTTGATTGACGTGCCTGTTGGCGGTACGGTGGCCGAGGGAGACGTATTGGTGACGTTGCAGAGCCGCGAAATACGGCAGCAGGAGTTGAAGCTGGCGCAGGCGCGACGCACCGATGCGATTAGCAATGCAGATTTTGAGAAAGATCAAGCACGGTATAAACTTTCCTCGGCAAAACTGGCGGCTGAAGAAGCAGGGGCTGCGGATGAAAAGATTGCGACCGAGAAACAGAAGATCAAACTGTTGCAACGACAGTGCGAGTCCAGCGAAAGGCTGTTGAACCGCTTGCGATCACTCAGATCCAATCCGGCAACACAAGACCTGCTGAACCAGACAGATCTCGAGAAACAGCAGTTGGTTGTGGAACAGCTTCGCATGCAAATTGAACAAGCGAATCTAACCGTTGAACTGAGTAAGAAAAGCGCTGCCAGGGCGAAGCAAGCGGCCGAGAACAGCGTCCGCACGATCGAGAGTTCTTTGGAGAATTCTGAGAAGGCCGTTCCCATGACGACGTTGGACGCGGCTGTCGAGATGGCTCAAGCGGCGCTCGACATGACCGAAGTCAAATCGCCGATCAAGAACGCAACGATTTTGGACATCATCGTGCGCGAGGGGGATTCGGTGACAAATAAACCCGTGATGGTGATTGGAGATACTTCAGAAATGCACTGCGTCGCCGAAGTCGGTGATCAGTTCTTGCATCTTATCGATCTTGAGAAAAACCCGAACATCGTCGCCAAGATATCGGCCTCGGCATTGCCCAAAGATCTTACCGGAGTAATCGTTTCCAAGGGGGTGATGATCGGCGCTGCATCGCTCAGTGATCCCAACCCCTTCGGGAAGGTCGATCGTCGAACGGGAAACGTAACGATCAAGCTCGATGACCCTTCGGCTGCGGCACAGTTGGTTAACTTGCAAGTCAACGTGGAAATTGAAATCCAAAAGGACTAACTTTGTTGTTGAGAAGCGTTGAAGTGAGTCTGGCTTGAGCCGATCAGGTGTGACTCGGCATGGCAACTGACGGATTTGAAATTCGAGCTACACAATTATGGCAACTCCGCTTTCCATCTACAACCTGAAAGAAGGCGGTTGGCGCACCGTTCTGTCTATCAGTGGAATTAGTATTGCCGTAACCCTGATTTTCATGCAATTGGGGTTTCTTGGTGCCGTTTTGGATACGGCGGTTCTGTTTTACAACAATCTGAAGTTCGATCTGGTGGTCCGGTCGCCCAACTATTACCACTTCTGCGACGCAAACAAGTTTCAGCGCTCTCAGTTGGACGTCATTCTCAATGATCCAGCGGTTGATGCGGTTCAACCCTTTCACATCAGCCTTGGCAAATGGAACTATGAAGAAGCAAAGACCCAGCGTGGCATTCTTATCATGGGCGTCGCCCCGCAGGGCGAAACCTTCTCCGCGCACAACACCTACGTCGATCTTCCGGATCTTGGAAAACTCGATCGTCCCCGTGCCATTCTCGTTGACAAAAAATCACGCCCTCAGTTCCTGGGGGCAGAAAATCGGGAACGATTTGGCGTCGATCAGATTGGATTGAAGGTCGAGCTAAATCAAAAGACGTGTGAACTCACCGGTCTCTTCGAACTGGGGACCGGTTTGGCTGCCAACGGTGCTTCGGTCATTCACGAGAACGACTTTCGAGATCTTTTTCCTAACTATGATGAACAAGACATGTCGTTGGGGTTGGTGCAGTTTTCGGATTCCAGCGCTCATGATCCGGCTTCGGTTCGAAAGAGCATTTACAAAACGATGGGCGTTGGAAAAGGCCAAACGCCAGAGGTGGAAGTACTAACGCGTGACGAAGTTGTTTATCGAGAGGTCATGCACTGGATTGGCAACACACCGATCGGATTCATCTTCATTGCGGGAGTCGTCGTGGCACTGATCGTTGGTGCCATTGTCGTTTAC
>CALDEW010000421.1 GCA_937942355.1 uncultured Pirellulaceae bacterium
AAGCCGGAAGGCGACCGTGTTTTTGTTTAACGACGAGCCGGAAGGCGACCGTGTCTTCCCCGGCCAAACGAGGTCGCCTGCCGGCTCGTCGTTAAACGGGGCTGGTTCCTCTACCACTTCACTGGTGAAAGATGGCTGGGAGCTATGACGCTGTCGTGCTCGCTGGTGCCGGGAGCGACGACGCCGTAATCATTTTCGAAGATCGCGTCTTCGCCAACAGAATCGCCTCGAATGAATTTGACTTGGCCATCGGCGAACAAACAATTCTGTCCCCAACTGCCATGGTTGAGGCTGTGACGGCCCGGCTGATTCAGCGAAGGCATGTCGGCTACCAAAACGGTGTTGGTTAAACCGCGATTGGCCAACGCGCGGTAACGGTCTTCATTTTGGTACCCCATCGAGTAACCATAGTTGCCCGACATGGTCCGGCGAAGATGTTCCAGCTGGCAGCCGGACGCCGATTTGATTTGCGTGATGCTGGGAATGTGAACGGGCTTATCCTGTCCCAACCCAGCACATGCAAACACACTGTCATCGTCGATCAAGCCCGCTTCCATCAACGCGGGTGCGAAATAGCCGGTGGCCGAAAGTTGGCCCTGAGAAGGAATCTCAACGAACCGCCCGTCATTGATGTCGCTGTACTGCAGCAAAGCGCGACCGATCTGATGCATGTTGTCTTGGCAGGACAGCAACCGGCTGTTGTAGCGCTGATAGGAAATCGCTGGCAGTAGAATGCTGCCCATCACGGCAATGATCGCAATGCCTGCCAGGGCGTCAGTCATGGACCAAGTGCCTGGGTGCATCAGATGAAACGTTTGGGACGCGCGTTCATTTTTTACGCTTGCGTCAACCTTTGGGTCACCGCTGGTGCTGACCGCAGCCGGAGCAACATCTAGCTCGACGGGGCAATCAGCGAATGATTCGATATGATCGGTGGTTTCGATCCTGTAGGATTCAGCAAGTCCCGGATCTTTGTCGACTCCGGACACCCATTCGCACGTTCGACGAGCCATCCCCGGACGCATGCCGGTGGGAGGTTCCAATGCCTCCAGTGGCACAAGACTCTCTCGGATTCGCTCGACCTGGTCCTGTAAAGAAGGATCCTGTTCGATTTTCTGCTGAATGTCTCGTTCCTCGGTCGCTTCCAATGCTCCCAGAACGTAACCAAGCAATTCTTCTTGCAAGGGGTTATTCAAAACAATTTCTCAACTAGTTATCGCCGCCTAAGTGGCCTTTGATAATCTGCTTGTCATTTCGACGTTGGCAGATTCAAAAAAGATCAATCGGTGCGGCTGGTATTCCAAGCGTCAGTAAGTTTCGCGATCGCAGAATGGATTCTGCTTTTGACCGTGCCGACGGGGATGTCGAGCACCTCGGCCGCTTCACGATACTTGAGTCCTTGATAGTAAACCAGATGAATCAATGTGCTCATTGACTCAGGCAGGCGGTTTAACGTCTCACGGACCAGTTCTTCGCGTTCGACCGACAAAGCAGAGTCTGACGGGTTGGGATCGCTACTTTCCAAAAGGTTCACCAATCGGCCAACGTCTTCATGATCCTGCTCACGTGGCGTGTCCAAGCTGACCGTCCTGTGTCGCTTGTTACGTCGTTTGGCATCAATCGCGGCGTTGGTTGCAATGGTGTACAACCAAGGTCTAAATCGTCGACCGGCTTCGAACAAATCACATTTCAAATGAACTTGTAGAAACGCAGTTTGAAAAACGTCCTCAGCCATTTCCGCATTGCCCATGTAGCGTCGGAGGTAACTGAACAACTCGCGCTCGTACCGGTAGACCAGTTGAGCATAAAGCTCCCGGTCGCCGGACTCTCGATAGTCCAGTAAAAGTTCCTCGTCAGTCACGGGTTTCGTCTTGGCCTCGAATTGACGTTGGGTGTTAAAATACAGATCGTGAATAGTACCTTGCATGGTATTCTACGCATCGTTTAGGACTCTGGTTCGAAGGAAAATCTTACGGACAGGGGAAAATCGGGGTCGAAGCAAATACTTCTTCCGGTCTTCATTAACGCCGCAGATGGACCTTTAAATCGAGTAAAGTCCCTGAAAATGCGTGTCCTTTCTTGGTTTGGTTGAAAATCAGAGGGCTCCGCCTCACCTGTTACAACTATCGAAGGGCCGTTTGACTCATCAGGTCGAACCTGTCCCTTTGACAGCAATTTTCTCCAGATTTACACTCAGGTGCCCGTGTTTGAGCGTGTCATTGGCACATTTTGGCTCCGTTTTAGCTTCTTCAAAATGTGGCCGCCCCGAACGTTCTGGTTGTTAGCCAGTAACGGTAAATCCGAAGTTTTCACGAAGGCCTAGTTTTGCAAGGCCCGTGCCACACCCCTTTTTCGAGGTGAGTTTTGAATCAGCAAGGTTACAGATGGGCTCGCCCGGGCGACGTAAACGCCTTTTTTGGCTTGATGTTAGACAACATTGCTGGCTTAGTACTACTAGTGTCGATGCTGTCGTTGAACTTCGGCTTCCCTGTAGATTTTGCTTTGGCTTACATGGTCCCCGGGACTGCCATCGGTGTGCTGGTGGGCGATCTGATTTTTTTCGTCACGGCGTTCATGCTGGCCAAACGAACCGGACGCACTGATGTCACGGCCATGCCACTGGGGTTGGATACGCCCAGCACGATTGGCATGGCGCTGCTTGTGTTGGGCCCGGCCTATTCCGCTGGAATCAAAGCGGGGCTCGACCCTCACGCGGCCGCGATGCAAACATGGCACATCGGCATGTGCGCGATTCTGATCACGGGTGTCATCAAGGCCTTTGGTGCTTCGATTGCGAATTGGATTCATCGCGTCTTCCCGCGGGCCGGACTGTTGGGATCTTTAGCCGCGATTGCAATTGTGTTGATCGCGTTCAATCAGATGCCAGAAATTGGCGCCAGCCCCATCGTCGGCTTGGCGTCGCTGGTCGTAGTTTTCATCGCGCTGATTGGGCGGAAGCAAATGCCAGGTAAGATTCCCGGTGCACTGGCGGCCGTTGGAATCGGTTGTTTGCTCTATTACCTGTTGCTTGCGATTCAAAACACGACCGACATGTCGCTGCTTCCTCCGGCTCATCCGCTGGGCGATGGACCGATCTGGTTTCCAACTGAGTGGATGGAAGCTTGGAAGTTCCAGTGGCTCGGCGCGATGTCTTTGACAGTGCCTTACCTTGGCTACATCGTCCCCTTTGCGGTAGCCACCGTCGTCGGCGGCGTTGATTGTGCCGAAAGCGCCGCTTCGGTTGGCGATGAATTCAAAACCAGTCGCGTCATCGGGGCCGAAGCGATCGCGACGGTGGTTGCGGCGCTATGTGGTGGCGTTATCCAAACGACGCCCTACATTGGTCACCCGGCTTACAAAGCCATGGGCGGGCGCGCTGCCTACGTGTTGGCGACGGCTATATTTATTGGCGGCGCTGGTTTGATTGGGTACTTTAGCCTCCTCTTTTTGTGGATCCCCAAAGCGGCCGTTCTGCCGATTCTCATTTTCATTGGCATCGAGATCACGGCGCAAAGCTTTCACGCGACGCCTCGACGACACTACGCAGCGATTGCCGTGGCGTGTATTCCAGCGATCGCCAAGTTGATTTCGATTCAACTTTCAATGTTCTTTGACGTGATCGACTACAGCCTTGTGCCCGAGGGCGGCGCGACATTTTTGAAGGGGCATCTGCTGATCATCAACGTGTTGGCCGGCGGGTTTATTTTCACCAGTTTGATCTGGGCTTCGGCGGTCGCCAAAATCATCGACCGGCGGTTTAAAACGGCCGCATTGTATCTACTGGCCGCGGCTGTTCTGATCCTCTTTGGCGTCATGCACTCGCCGCTGGCAGGTGACCGCATGTTCTGGCCAACGGATATTTTTGACACTGACAAGATGCCCGCTGAAAGCAGCAAGTACGTGATCCAATTCTGCATCGCATATATGGTCATGGCCGCAATCTGCTTCGGCATGTCAACGCTAACCACCGAAGAAGAATTCATCGACACCGACGAAGCGTTTGAGGCGCTCTGAGTCCCAAGCTCAATCAGAAATCGGATTAAACCACAGAGGGCACGGAGGACACAGAGAAGCGCGCAAGCAAAAAACTCCGTGTACTCTGTGAGCTCTGTGGTTAGAAATTCCTGCAACTCCTCGTAAGTATCAATCTTGACCGCAACCCCGGACGCTTCGACTTCCGTCAATGACAATCACAGGATCAGATTGAACCACAGAGGGCACAGAGCACACAGAGAGACGCGCAAGGAAAAATCTCCGTGTACTCTGTGAGCTCTGTGGTTAAAAATCCTTGCAACTCCTCGTAAGTATCAATCTCGACCGCAACCTCGGACGCTTCGACTTCCGTCAACGACAATCACAGGATCAGATTGAACCACAGAGAGCACGGAGTACACGGAGAGACGCGCAAGCAAAAAACTCCGTGTACTCTGTGAGCTCTGTGGTTAAAAATCCTTGCAACTCCTCGTAAGTATCAATCTTGACCGCAACCTCGGACGCTTCGACTTACGTCAACGACAATCACAGGATCAGATTGAACCACAGAGGGCACAGAGTACACGGAGAGACGCGCAAGCAGAAAACGTTCATCTCTTTGACATTTAGTAGCCGTTGAGGACTCGCTGAATTCCATCGGTTACTTTCTTCTCATGGAAATTGATCAGCAGCCCCAGCCGAAGATCAAGTAATCGCAAATACGATATGAGTTGCGCCTCATCGATTGGATGCAACTTCGTTTTCGCTTTCAATTCAACGACAACCAATTCATTGACCACCAAATCCGCTCGGAAACCGCACTGTATCTTCACCTCGTCATAGACCACGGGGACCTCCTGTTCCTCAGTGACACTGAGCCCCCTTTTTCTCAGTTCATAGGCCAAACACTTTCGATAAGCTGATTCCAGCAAACCGGGGCCCAGACGTTTATGCACTTCAATCGCACCACCGATGATCGCACCGCTCAGATCGTTCAACTCCATTTCATTCTCCGTTCAAAAAACCGACAAATACAGGATCGAAATAAACCACAGAGGTGCACAAAGGACACAGAGAAACGCGCAAGCAAAATAGCTCCGTGTCCTCTGTGCACTCTGTGGTTTAAAAAAATCCTGCGACTCCGCCTAAGCGCCCCCTCTCCATGCCCTGCGGCATAATCGTTTATAGCCTGTCGGTCGAGCGCACGCAAAAAGCCGAACACCCCAACGGGATCCTCGGCTTTGCAATTTTCAATTAACGGTCGAAGTTCGGACGTTTAGATCAAACTTACACCAAACCTTCGCAGCGGTTGATGCAGTTCAAATCTTCGAACGCTGATTTGAGGCGCTCGACGAACTTTTGCTCGCCCTTACGCATCCAGGCGCGTGGGTCGTAGTACTTCTTGTTTGGCACATCATCGCCGTCTGGGTTGCCCAGCTGTGTCTGCAGGTAACCTTCGTTGCCCTTGTAGTACTCCAGCACGCCTTGCCAAGTCGCCCACTGCATGTCGGTGTCCAAGTTCATCTTCACCGCACCGTAATCAATCGCTTCGCGGATCTCTTCACGTGAAGAACCTGATCCACCGTGGAACACAAAGTTCACAGGAAGATCGCCCGTGCCGTGCTTCTCCTTGATGAACTCTTGCGAGTTTTTGAGGATGATCGGCTGCAGCGAAACGTTACCAGGCTTGTAAACGCCGTGCACATTTCCAAACGCAGCCGCGACGGTAAAGCTTGGACCGATCTTGCTCAGTTCTTCGTAGAAGTAATTAACTTCCGAAGGCTGAGTGTAAAGCTTCGAACTGTCGACGTCGGTGTTGTCGACGCCGTCTTCTTCGCCGCCGGTGATGCCAAGTTCGATTTCGATCAGCATGTTGATCTTGCTCATGCGTTCAAAATACTTGCAGCAGATCTCGACGTTCTCTTCCAAAGACTCCTCAGAAAGATCCAACATGTGAGAACTGTAAAGCGGCTTCCCCGTCTGCTCAAAATGCTTTTCGCCCGCATCCAACAATCCGTCGATCCACGGCAACAACTTCTTCGCGCAGTGATCGGTGTGCAACACGACGGGTACGCCATAATGTTCGGCCATTTGGTGCACGTGGTGAGCACCAGAAACGCAACCGGCGACGGCTGCTTTTTGTCCGTCGTTGCTCAGGCTCTTACCTGCAAAGAAAGTTCCACCACCGTTGGAGAATTGAATCATCACGGGCGAATTGACTTCGGCCGCGGCTTCCAAAACCGCATTGACGGAGTTAGTACCCACGCAGTTGACCGCTGGCATGGCGTAATTGTTTTCGTTCGCGTTACGCAGAAGTTGGTCAAGTGCTTCGCCAGTAACGACACCAGGTTTGATTAGGGTGGTAGTGCTCATGAATTGGTTTTCGATTAAAGGAATTACTGCTGAAGCGCAAAATGCCTCGGCTATTGTTTATTTAATGGTGGCAGGATCGGAAACGCATTTCACTTCTGCCGCACGACGGCGATTATTGTATTGGGTTGACACGATCTTTCAACGCATTTCGTGCCGGGGGCAGTTTATCTACCATCAAGGCGGCGTTAAGGGAGGCTCAGGTTGTTTTTGACTATTGGAGCTTTCGTGTTTTAGCCGAACAGTCCTTTAAACCGACGTATAATCGATTGCTAACTGCGGTTAAAATACAAACCCAAACTATTTTTCTGTTGTAATTCGCCGCGTTTAAAACAAAGCCTAAGCATGCATGCCATCATCGACTTACCTGACTGGGCGATAGAAGAAAACAAAAAGTTGCCGGCGGTGATTGAGTCTATCGAAGACCGCATGAAGGTGGTGATCAAGTTCTCGCGCATGAACATTGACCATGAAACCGGCGGACCCTTTGCGGCGGGACTCTTTGAGAAGGCAACAGGCAAACCGGTTGTGATCGGCGTCAACCGCGTTATTCCGCTGAACAATTCCTCCGCCCACGCCGAAATTGTGACGCTGATGATGGGGCAAAAGATCTTAAACGCGTTTGATTTAGGCGGAGAAGGCATGCCCGATTACCAACTGGTTATCAACGCTCAACCCTGCGCGATGTGTTACGGATCCATACCGTGGTCGGGCGTGCGCGGCGTCGTCATCGGTGCCTCCGGAGAGCAAGTCGAGTCTATCACCGGGTTTGATGAAGGCCCCGTCCATCCGAATTGGCAATCCGAGTATCAACGTCGGGGTATTGAGGTCATCGAAAACGTGTTGGCTGATGAGGCCTGCGAAGTGCTCAAGGCTTTCGCGGACTCAGGTGCCGAGATCTACAACGGCCGACAAAGGTCCTGAGCAAATTTTGATGAGATTTCCTGCTCAGGATAATGCCACGAAAAAAACCAGCCGAATTCGGCTGGCCTTATCGCGTATGGTTTCGAGAAAATCAAAGGTAGGAAGAGATTAGGTGGGAAAGCTCTGTGAGGAGCTTTTATCTCGGTGGGAAACCAAACAAAGGAGTAAAATCAAAGGTGGGTAAGCAAGAAAAGGAATAAAAACAGCAGGCGAAGGAGAGCAATGCTTTTGGGAGATCAAGAAAAGAGTACCCTCGCCTGCTAATAATCAGTCAATGCAGCAGCCGTGCCAAATTCATCCCAGCCGGTAGAATTTGTTTCCCTCGACGCACGAATGTTGCTGAAAACGTGGATTCTTTAGACTAAACCGGGATAATTGGCTTTCTGTCAGAATCTAACTTCATGACCATGCAGAAGCGAATTCGTCTCAAATCAGGACGGAACGTCGCAAAATAGAACAGAACCCAGAGCCATGGAATGTTGTCCTTGACCAGAGCCAAGCTCCCTTAAGGTGCTCAAAAGCCACATATAGCTTGACGAAACATAAATAACGACAAAAATAGGCGCTTTCAATCGTCTCGTGGGCTTATATATTTTCTCGAGTTGTCAGACTATTTTAGTGCCGTTGACCACAAACATAGCGCCAATCGCCCCAGCCGCTGGATTCATGTATTGTTGCCGGACCGTCTAGCATCGAGTTGCCACGGGCTCGTTCCTCCAATTTGCAATCAGGCGTGCGACCGTGGGAGCCTCCTACGGTTTTTTATTGAACACGATCACGGCAAATCTATCGCCCTTTTGCCAGACAACGCAAATTGAACTCAAACATGAACGACCCTTCTAAAGCCATCGGGAAAAAAGTAATCGACAACGTCGATGCTAGGCCCGTTGGCGATCCGCCGGTCGCAACGCCGCTGTACCAATTGGATACCCAAGACGCCGACGCATTTGAATCGATTCAGGCTCCAGCTGCCGGATCTCAAAAGCCTCCGGTCGATCCGTTGCTGATTTCCGAGAACAGTACGCCGCAGGATCTGATTGAGTGGGGCTTGAAGAAGTTCGCCGACCGAAAAATGGTGATCACGTCTTCTTTCGGCATGGAGGGATGCGCTCTGATCGACATGTGCGACAAAGTCATCCAAGCCAATGGGCTTGAACCAGTAACGGTGGCCTATATCGACACAGCGTTCTACTTTCCTGAGACCCATCAGCTGAG
>CALDEW010000422.1 GCA_937942355.1 uncultured Pirellulaceae bacterium
GCTCGTTTGCAAACAGCGCGTGCGAAATACAAAGCCGCTGTTAAAGCATTGGCGACTGCTTCGACAAAAGAAGCTGGCTCAGCAACAAACAGCTAGAACTCTTAAAGTTTAGCTGAAGTCGAAAAGTGTGGAGCTTGTTGGATTTTCCGACAAGCTCCTTTTTTTTGCGCCGGTGCGCCGCTTATAAATTCGTAGGGCCGGTTCCTACCGGCCGTTTTTCTTTTTCACTACGGAGAATCAATCGCCGGAAACAGTCCATTGATGACTGATTCATCCAATACATAAATCCACGGCCGATGCTTACGATTGATCTGTTTCACCTGCGCTTGGGCAGCCGCCATTTGCTCCGTGCGCTGTTTCTTCTCGCGGAGATAAGCCTTCTGATCCGATTCGGCTTCGGATTCTGGTTCTTCGATCTCTGGAAATGCTGCGGGATCGAGTTCGGCTGTCACGATCGCTTGATATAGCAAGCTCAAGCTCTCTCCTCCGACACGATTGGCCAATTCCCCAACAGCCAGTGTGAAGCGAACGCCGTCGGATCGAAGAATCGAAAGTTCGCCGTTGGTGCCAGAGAAGCGATGTCCACCATTTTCGTAACCCGCGTAGATGAAGCCGCGATCAGCCAACTGCGCAACCAGTTTTTCATCATCTCCCTTTTGGGTTTGCTTCAAAAATTCAATGACGGCTTTGTTCTGCTTCTCAACGTCAGTCGGGCGGAGGCCGAAGAGCGAACGAACGGCGGACTCTGTGAATCCACGAGGCAATGCGTTTGAAAGATCCTCCGAATCGGATTCATCGCCGCCGATAGAAAGGCCGACTACCTCCAGTTTTTGCTGGTCACTAATCTTATAAGTCACCTGATATAGCGATTCGTCCTTCTTGGTTTCCTGATCAATGCGATGACGATTAATGGTGAAACCCGAAACCGCCAGCCCACCCGATGCGTCGATGGGCAGCTCCAATAAATTGGGGTCCACCCACTGCGCGAAATCAGAAGCCAAAATTCCTTTTTCAAACTCGATTGTGTAGATGGTCGGTTTTCCAGGCACACGCACGTAGTATTTTCCCGGGCTGTTTTTGACTTGATCGCCAACGATGATGTGAGCGATTGTTTTCTTATCGCGATCACTCAGCACTAATTTCGTTCCCAATCGTGATCGTACCGTCGAAACACCCACGTCTGAGGGATCAACGACGCCGAAGTTGACGTGGTCGGTTTGGCTGTCTGAGTTAACCTCTAGTACGGTGCGATCGTTGAGCGCTCGGGTGACTTCGATGACGCGCTGATCACCGGTGACGTCGAAGCCGCTCTTTTGAGGAACAACCCAGTTTTGTCCGCTGCGTTTGAGCCGAATGCGCTCAATGTCCGAACGATCGGCGTCGTAAGCGATGACTTCGATGCCGCGTACGGCGGACGTTTCGTAATTCTCAAACAGCGGTTTACTGACTTGAGCGTTCTGCGTCACGGCCTCGGGCCACGGATAGCTTGCCGCCGCAAAGGCGGCAGTCAGCGCCGCCAAGATGCCCATGACGATTGTGGTGAAGTAGGCTGATTTCATAGTTTCATCGGGTGTTGTTACTTGAGTCGGCGAGCTTTGGAAATACCTTCGCGTTCTCTCAAACGGCGGCGTGTGTAAACAAAGACGCCCAAGAGAAACGGTGGGATCACCGGGATGATGACCGCTGCCAGTTTGTACTTGCGTTGTATCTCTTGGATCTTCTGTTCCGCGTCCAGCTCCGCTTGACGTTTGTTCTCATTCAGCTCGTTCTGTAATTCCTGCACCTTGACCGACAGCTTCTGCTGTTGTTCTTGCTGTTGCTGTTTCATGATGCCTTGCTTGGCGGTGAGCGCGGCGGCGTCAAACGATTTCTTTTGATCACGTAAGGCGAGAATATCCTTAATCTCGTTCTCCAATGGCCGAAGTTTCTTTTTCGCTTCCACGGTCGCTGTTTCCAGCGCCAGTTTGTGTTCTTTCTCAAAGGCTTGATTGATCTCAAATACCCTTTGAAGTTCGACTTCTTTTTGAGCCTCGATCTCGCCCAAGGTCACGTGCCGCAGACGTCGATTGCGAAGGCCGAGAAAA
Source organism: uncultured Pirellulaceae bacterium (assembly GCA_937942355.1). Classification (GTDB taxonomy): domain Bacteria; phylum Planctomycetota; class Planctomycetia; order Pirellulales; family Pirellulaceae; genus Mariniblastus. The sequence continues at coordinate 2,085 of CALDEW010000422.1, forward strand.
CTTGTTTCGTCCGCCAGCGCGTCGACGATGTTGAGCACGAAGCTCATGTTTTGAAATTGGTACTCAATGCCGGCTTGGATAGGTTGATTGCGAATGTTCACGAAATAATCCGACAATACATCCAAGTCCGCGACGTAAATAACGTTGGACCGATTTTTGTTGGGCGCCGCCTTAGGATCATTGACGGCGAATTCCTTTCCGCGAATATGACACGCGATGACAAAACTACTCCCGGCGGAACCTCGGTTTTGGTCTCGAGCGTTCTGGGGGACCTGTGGCTGCAGCCAATCCCCGCGAATTCGTCCAGCACTTCCGGTGGCAACCAGCGGAACAAAATCCAGTTCGGTGGTTTCGGTCGGTTTCACATAGCCGGCGTACTGAAAGAAGACCTCATCGATGCCGCTGCTGGCGGGATGATTGGGGTTGAAGTTGGGCTGAACCCCGTCCTCTTCTTTGACAATGAGCAACTCTTGCTGATTTAATTGCGCATTTTTCGGATAAGGGTTCGCAGAAATGGGTTGCCAAAGGACCCAAGATAAAAAGCGATCGTTACCGGCGCTTTCTCGATCCGTATCGATGTCCAGTGCCTGCCAAAGTTTCTGAATGTCGGCCGTCTCTCCACCGCGATTGATGCGACGATCGTAGAAAGTACCGCCGACATGATGCTTGAAGCTGAATGAATTGGGCAAGGGGTCTTCAAAAATCGCCATCGGTTGGCCTGACTGGACGGCGGTGATTACGTTGTCCAGTTCTTGCTGAGACATTTTTGACGGCTGAGCCACGATCAGCACGTCGAATCGGCGCTGTGGTTGGTTGGTTTCGTCGTCCTGCAACCAAAGGTCGATCTCCGAATTAGCGCTGACGACCTCCAGTTCGTATTGCTTGCCCAATTCCGAAAGAATCGCCAACGTCGGAATGCGAGCGGCTTGACCATCGCCGCGCGGAACGACAGCGCCTTGAATCAATGCATCGGTGATGACGACGCCGACCGTTTTTCGTTTGGGTTGGGCGACGGTGTTGATTGACCGCATCAGTTCGTATTCGACCGGTGTTCCATAAGGCATAAACGGCACTACGACGCGCTCGACGCCGCTGGAAACGGCCATCCCCATAATCACTTCGGCTTGACGCGTCGCGCCGCGCGATTGGGTGGTGAATTTCTGCGGGCGGATGCCATAGCGTTTGGATGCCAGGATCGCCTGAGCGCTGAACGGTTCGATGCCTTGATAAAGGTCTACCTTCACGCGTTTGCCGCCAAGGGCGTCAAATTCACGCAAGAGGTTGACCAGATCGTACTTCGTGCGAACGAATTCACTGGGGATGTCGCTGCCGATGTAGGCGGTAATTTTGATCGGCGGTTGAGATTCGTCTTGGGAGGATAAGTCGTCCAGCAGTTTCAACGTCGAAGGAGAAAGTGTGCTGACCCTGCGATCAGAGATGTCGACACGAGCGCGGTTGAGAAAGCTGTATTGAACGATCAAGACTACCGACACCGCGGTAATGAACAAAAAAGCGGCACGCAGAATATAATGCCACAGCAGCGACGTCCCGTCCCGCCCACCAAGCCAATGTCGGCGTCCGATCAGAATCATGCTGAGATAGATTCCGATAACGACGATGCCGGCGAAGTAGCAGATCGACGAAGCGGTGATCAGTCCTCGCCCAAACGGTTCAAATCGTTCCAGAATCGACCATTCGAAAAGGCGGCTGATCCATTTTTGATCGCTGAAGATAACATCGGCGTTGGAAAAGAACGCCAGCGGAGCGTTGAAGATCGCTCCGAAGATGAAACCAACGGTAAGGTTGCTGGTTAAAAAGGACGCGACCGTACCGAGGCTGATCATCGCGATGCCGACGAACCAGTATCCCAAATAAGTCGAAAACAGCAGCAGGTTATCCAGTTGCCCGCCGGTCATCGACAACAGCACGGCGAAGTTGGAAAGTTGTGAAAATAGCAGCGACACCGTGAAGACCAAAACCGCCGCGAAATATTTTCCGATGACGATGTCAAAGTCCTTGGCCGGCAGCGTCAGCAACAATTCGTCAGTGCCCTGACGTTTTTCTTCAGCCCAAATGCTCATCGTGATCGCCGGGATGAAGATCAACATGATGTACGGCAGATAACGGTTCAGCTGATCAAAATTGGCGAGGTTGGATGTGAAGAACTCGTGAGGCCAAAACGCTGCAAACGATGTCAGCGAAACGAACAGGCACAGAAAAACGTAGCCGGTGGGGTTACTGAAGTAGCCGATGAAATTGCGTTTCATGACCGCAAAGGCCGCTTGTCGCCAGATGCCCAAGGGAAGCATCAAAATCACCAACGCCACCAAAAACAGCAGGTCCATCACCAGCATGAAGGCGAATTCGATTAACAGTAAACCCATAGCGTTATTTTAAGGTTGGGGTATCAGTGAGTGTTAGTGGATCTCGTTAAAAGATCCTTCGTTGATGAGAGTGTCGGTGTGTTGAAGTTAGAGATTTCGGATTTTGAATTTTGAAAATCAGAAATCAGAAATCAGAAATTGGAAATTGGAAATCAGAAATCAGAAATCAGAAATCCGAAATCCGAAATCCGAAATCCGAAATTGGAAATTGGAAATTGGAAATTGGAAATTG
>CALDEW010000423.1 GCA_937942355.1 uncultured Pirellulaceae bacterium
CTACAATGTTCGGGGCCGGCACCTTCAAAACCGTGCGGCAACATCATCACCAATCCGCTCAGCCTTCGCCATTTGTCTTCGGCGCTGGAGATGAACTGGTCAACGATGACTTGAGCCGCATTGAAAAAGTCGCCGAACTGAGCCTCCCAAATAATCAAACTGTCGGGAGCGTCCAAACTATATCCGTAGTCAAACCCCAAAACTCCCGCCTCGGACAACGGGCTGTTGAGAATATTCACCGGAGCCTGTCGGTCACTGATATGTTGAAGAAATTTATGTCGTCGTCCGGTTTTGGCATCGTGCACAATCGCATGGCGCTGGCTGAAAGTTCCACGCCCACAATCTTGACCAGACAAACGCACCGGATGGCCCTCCGAAGCCAAACTTCCCATCGCCAACAGTTCAGCTGTCGCCCAGTCAACATTGTCAGTTTCGGTGACGGATTTGTAGCGTTTTTCCAGAACACGTTTCAGTTTTGAGTTGAGATTAAACCCCGTTGGCAATGTTGTGATCTTTGACGCAACTTCAACCAGGACTTCCTTCGACACGCCGGTGTCGGCAACGTCATCGCTGTGCCGCTTCTTGCCACCGTAGTAGCCGTCCCACAACCCCTGCAACGTCTGCGTATCGGGAGCATATTCTTTAGGTTGTTTTGCGACTTTGAATTCTTCTTCAAGTTTCGCCCGACGATCATCGGCAATTTTTTCGACTTCGGCAGCGGTGATCTCACCAAGCTTCAACAACCGTTTGGAGTAGCTATCACGAATCGTCGGTCGTTTGTCGATCACGTTGTACATAACGGGCTGTGTGAATCGAGGTTCGTCGCTTTCGTTGTGCCCCAGCCGGCGATAACAATACATGTCAATCACGACGTCTCGATGGAACGCGCGACGGAACTCCATCGCAAGATTCACCACCTGCGCGACCGCTTCGGGATCTTCGCCGTTGACGTGGAAAATCGGTATCTGCAACATCTTGGCAACGTCGCTGGCGTAGGTCGTGGAACGCGCCCGCGAGGGATCGGTCGTGAAACCGACTTGATTATTGACGATCACATGCAACGTTCCGCCGCACTTGTATCCGGACAATTGGCTGAGGTTGAGCGTCTCCTGGACCACGCCTTCGCCGGCGAAGGCAGCGTCGCCGTGAATCAGGATCGTCATCTTTTGGCTTTGTTTTTTGTCGCCAGCCCGATCCTGCTTGCTGCGGCAGCGTCCCATCGCGACGGGGTTTACGAATTCAAGATGGCTGGGATTGAAGCACAAAGAGATGTGAACTTTCTTCTTCGAAGCCGTCACCCAATCGCTGCTGTAGCCCATGTGATACAGCACATCACCGCCGCCTCGATTGGTTTCGGGATCAGGATCATCAAAGCCCCAGAAAATATTCTTCTCGCGCTTTTGCATGATGTTGGCCAACACATTCAGTCGTCCGCGATGCGCCATCCCAAGCACGACCTCATCCACGTCGTGCTGACCGGCCTTTTCCAGCGCCAGATCCAGCAACGGAATCAGCGTTTCGGCGCCTTCCAACGAAAACGTTTTGGCACCGATGTATTTCTTACGCAGGAATTCTTCAAAGATCACCGCATCGGTCAGGCGAGTCAGAATCCGCATCTGCGTCCGACGGTTCAGCTGGATGCGATTTTGAGTGCCTTCCATTCGAGATTGCAACCAGTGGCGGACGTCTTTGTCGTCGATGTGCATGAACTGGGCACCGATCGAACGGCAGTAGGTCGCCCGCATGACTTCATAGATTTCCTCCAACGAACGAAAGTTCTGTCCGTTGACCGTCCGCGCGGAGAACTTGATCTGAGAATCTTCGCGCGATAGTCCGTACGATTCGAGATTGAGTTCGCAGTTCGCTTTTCGAGGCGTTCCCAGGGGATCAATGTTGGCCTCCAGATGCCCACGCACGCGGTAACCGCGAATCAACTGGTCAACGCGATCCTGCAGTTGCACAACTTTGCGGACCTCTTTGACCGTCATGGTGCTGAGTGCTTCATCATCTTCGGCATCGCCGAGGGCTACGCTGGCCTCGGTGACCGGGGGAGCGGTGGCGCCGTTATCGGCGATAGACGCACTGGCAGATTCAGAAAAAGAAGTTACCGCAGCCGTAGAATTGCGCTGAGTCGGAAGTTCATCGACATCAAAGGATTCAGACGATGGGTCGAAGTTCTCAAAATACTGCTGCCACTCAACGGGCAACGATTCTGGTTCGAGCTGATAGTCTTCATAGAGGCTGTCGATGTAAGATCGGCTGAAAACATTCATGTATCTAAGGCCGTGTTGTTATGAGCAAATTTCCACTGAAGCGGCGAAAATTCGATCGACGCAGCCGATATTGGCTGGCTTTTAATTCGAGTGGCGGGTGTTCGTTTTCGTGTTCGCTGGAGATCGCAAGACAGGCTCGGTTAACAATTGCCAAAGCAATTCCGATGGCATTGAAACCACTTAGAAAACACTAACTGAAATTTACCGAATGTTGATAATCGCGGCTATGCGATTACGCGTCAATTCGGTTTTTTCGCACTTTTTTTTCCAGAACCTCAAATGAGTATCGCGACGTGAAGATGGGACGAAGCAACGGCAAACTTAAGACAATCAGCGCGGCCAAATGACTGATTGGCCAAAGGTTGCACCCTACCTGCGTAATCCCTGCAGTGCTTCTTGCGGAAGCTGTCCGATGATCTCTTTAATGTACTCGCGCCGATTAGCCGGACGTGGATGACTGGACAGGAATTCGGGTTTGCCTCCGCCACCGCTTTTTTCCAAGACATCCATCACCGCCATCATCTCGTTGGGATCGTAACCCGAGAGCACCATTAACAATACGCCCCATTTGTCCGA
>CALDEW010000424.1 GCA_937942355.1 uncultured Pirellulaceae bacterium
GACATCCCTCCCAAATTAACTAGCAGGAGTGCGGTCATAGCACTGCGGTGAAAGTGCCAAATCTTTTTTCCCTGTTAAACGTAAGGCCGCGCCGAGTGGCAAACTCAGCGTGGTCTGGTGCAGCGTTACGTCTTAATTTTAGGGTAGTGGATGAGGCCACGAATCCGGCGGCTGCATTAACCGATGCACTAAAGGGGTAAATCAAAGGGGAAAGGAGCGGCAGGACTCGTTGCCTCATCCACTACCCCAACCCTAGCTCTGAATTGGAACCCAGCTCTGGTTAGTCATCCGTAACACACCGCAAGCGTCACTAAACCATGATCAGGCTCTCAAGCAACAGACGCAGCTTTCGAAGTTCGCCATCATGATCAAGATCCGGATCATCGGTCGGCTGAATGTCGACACAGAGGGCGCGCTGGTATCTAACCTGCCGGAGTTGATTGATAATGCGCCCGTAATCAACGACTCCCTGACCGACCATCACCTGCAGTTTTTCGCCGGTTGAGTCTCTCAGGTAAACGTTGTGAACGTATTGAAACAGTTTCTCGTAAGCGGTCGTCTCGGGATCGCCAAACATATAGTGGCTGGGATCGAGCGACAGACCAAGCCCTTTCACATGACCGCAGATCACGCTGACGGTATCAGGATCTGCCGAAAGCGCCCCCACCTTGGAACGCATCGCCACGCGAACTCCATGTCGTTCGGCGACTTTGACCAATTCCTTGTATCGTTCCACTTCTTCGTTGAAGGGAGTTCCGTGTTCGCCCGACGGCACTGTCAGCGTGACAATTTTTGCAGCCTTGGCCAGCTCGCAGCACTTTTTAAAAGTGTCAAAGTACGCTTCGCCTTGATCTGCGATGTTGAGATACAACCCACTCACGATCAAGCGCTGCGTCGACATGCAAGTATCATAAGCGGCTTGAAAATCGTTCAGGATCGTCGACGGTTTGAGGTGTTGACCGTCCTCATCGACCATGATTTCGATGTGAGAAAACTCTAAATGAGCTAATTTTTCGATAGCCTGATCAAGCGGAAGATCAGGGTAGCATTGCGTAGTTGCGGCAACAAACACACGCAGACTCCTTTTGCGCGACAAATAACTTGCGAAATCCAAGACACGACGCCGGATTCACAGACGGTAACTTACGGCGACTGGGGAAATTTTTCAACACCAGTGTTGCCCAAGCGGGAACTTGGCGGCTGGATTTCGCTAAAATTAATATTGGCTATCGCACCAAGGGGGCGAGAATCTATCTTCACTACCCGACCGCAATAGTTTTACCTTCTGGCAATCGGCAAATAAGCAATTCGTTTAAGGCGTTTCTATGTCACCACTATATTTCATCGATTTTCAAAAATGCGTTTGGCGCACGGCCTTCGCGATCGCGATTTTTTGTCCGATCCTGTGCGTCCCCAGCGTCATTCTTGCTCAAGAGGTAGCTCCTGCTCAAACGCAGCAGAAGGAGCTGATTGAGAAACTGGCCAAAGCGATTTCCAACACCAAGTGGACCGGCAGCTTCACCGTCACCGGTGACGAAGCCAATCCCAAGACCGAGTCCTACGAGATTAAAGACGCCCAATATCAAGGCGACGACAAATGGCTGCTGACGGCAAGGATCGCTTATGGGGACCGCGACGTGACGGTGCCGATCCCGCTGGAGATCAAGTGGGCGGGAAGGACGCCCGTGATTACGGTGGATAACCTAACGATTCCACCGCTGGGAACATTTGATGCCCGAGTGCTGATGAGGCGCGGCAGCTACGCCGGCACGTGGGCTCACGGGAAAAAAGGCGGCCACTTATTCGGGAAATACGAAAAATTCGAGCGATCAGATCCGTCGGTCAAGGATAAGCCATCGCCGTAGAATACGCGCCGCAGCCGCCATTTTAGCGCACTTGCCGGAGGTTTCTCCGAGCGTTCCACGCCTCGGAGTGTATAATTGAGGTGGGATTCGTTTAACGTCTATCCGGTAGGCGTCGGAGTCTCGCCCCCAAACACGGTCGCCTTCCGGATTGTCGTTAAACAACCCCTGTGCCACCTCAAATACCCCGATCACTCGCCGTTACATCTCCATGAAAAATCTGACTACGTTCCGCGCTATAATTCCTCTGTTGTTTGCGCTGATTTGCTTTGGTTTCAATAACGCACATGCTCAAACGATTGTCACATTTGAAACCAACCTTGGCACAATCAGAATTCGACTCTTCGACAACACCAGGCCGATCTCGGTAGCCAACTTCTTGGGCTACGTGCGGCGTGGCGATTACGATGGCACGATTTTTCACCGGAATCAATCTGCTGCCACCCAAGGCATTGGCATTGTGCAAGGCGGTGGTTTTCTAACGAGTAGCTTGCCCATCAACCGGCTCGATCCAATTGTCAACGAAGCTGCCACCAACCCTAATCCGTTAAATACGCGCGGCACGATTGCATTCGCGCGGACCAACGTTCTGGACAGTGCGACCAGTGAATTCTTCTTCAACACCACCGACAACCCAGCCTTAGACAGTCAAATCTTCACCACCTTTGGGGAAGTTGTCGTGGGGATGGATGTGGTGGATCAGATCCAAGCCCTAGATGTGATTGTGGCCAATGGTGCCGCCATCACCTTTTTTGACTTACCGGTTATCGATGCCAACGCTCCATCACTTGTAGCCCCGAGCAATCTAGTGACGCTGATGAGTGCTTCGGAGGTGACGGTGATTTTGGGAGACGTTAACCTGGATAGCCAGATCAATTTTTTGGACATCGGACCGTTCATTGCGGTTCTAACGGCCAACGGAAATCAAGCCGAAGCCGATATCGATCTCGATGGAGCGGTCACCTTTTTGGATATCGCACCCTTCATCGCAATTTTGAGTAGTCAGTAGACCGATCCAAACAACGATCATTCAGAAGGCTACCCTGCGGGCTGAGCGTCTTTTACAATCGGGCTCATGTTGCCTCCCTCCCATTCCGCCGAAAAACGCACTTGGCATTTCGTGCTTTTAATCGCGATCCCAGCATTACTACTGTGGGGCATCTTTTCTTTTTCGCCGAACTTCAAGTTCGCCGACATGGCCAACCCGAAGTCGATTCCGCTCGGGGGCGACTATCTGCAAGAGTACACCGGTGGTTGGATGATTGCCGCAGCCCCCCCGAACCGGCGCACTTCTCCTTACGATTTAGAAGTGTTCAAGCAGCAGCAGCACGACTCGGAAATGACAGGCTTCACATGGGACCAAAGCCAGTTTTTCCCGCCGGTGTATCCACCGTTTTGGTACGCGGCGGTCAGCCCTCTTTCGCGACTGGATTACCATCAGGCCATATACGTTTGGGCGGCTTTGATGACAGCCTGTTTGATCGTGGCGCTGTTGCTGATTTATAAATTCACTGGCGTCCCTGTGTTTTTGCTGCTGATCCTCTGCCTCTCAACGCCTGTCATCCACAGTATTAGCTCGGGGCAAAAAGGAACTTTGCTGTTGCTGACTTTTACGGTCAGTTTCGTGCTGTTGAAGAAACTCCAGCCGGCCAAATCAGGCGTCGTGTTCGCGCTGAGCGTCTTCAAACCTTACCTCGGCGTCTGCGTTGGGGTGTGGATGATGCTTCGAGGCGAATGGCGATGGGTCACGGCGACGTTGCTGACGGTCGCAGCGATCATCGCGGCGTCTTTTATGACGATGCCCGATTTATGCAAAGACTACGTCGGTGTCTGTCTGGGCTTTGGCGATTACGTGAAGTCAGGCGGCTATGATCTGGCGAAAAGCTATTCCCTGTGGAGCGGTTGGCAGATGCTGATCTCCCACAGTCCAACTGCCAAACTACTAACCGGACTAACCACAATCGAAGTTTTAGGCGGAGCGTTGGTTTTTCTACGCCGGCTATCTCACGAAAAAGATGATAGCCTTGACGTTGCCTTCGCGGTGATGATGCTGGTCACGGCGATCACAGCGCCGCATTTTTACTACTACGACCTAACCCTGCTGATCTTACCGGCGGCGATCTTTGCCAGTCGAGCCACCCAACACAACCAGACGCAATTCAGCCGCGTCCAATGGATGCCCGTCATCCTGATCGCTGCCGCCATGTTCGGCAGCCCCTTGCTTGAGCGAGTCGGACTAACGACCAGCGTAGCGCTCGGGCCACTGCTGCTAATCGCAGCCGGCGTTTATGCAATACGAAACACCAATGAACCGGCCGGGGAGGTCGAGGCTCCGCCCGAGACCTAAAACGGTTTTGCGATTGAGAAAATCCACCGAGTGCAGCGATACGTATCAATTCTAGCGTAGTGGATGAGGCCACGAATCCTGCAGCTGCATTAAACGATGCGTTAACATAGAACTTAAAGGTTAATGGAGACGCCGGACTCGTTGCCTCATCCACGCGTGAGCCGCTGGCTCACGAGCTAAGTCGTTGGGAGTGTAAGCTCCCGACAACAAACGGAGAGATCGTTTCGGCGATCGAAACCTACCCGGGCTGATTCGTGTTGGTCTGGAACCTGTTTCTCGAACTTTTATTTTTTTATAGGAGGTAAGCAGCTAGGCACAGGATAACACCCTGTGGATGAAGGAGCCAAGA
>CALDEW010000425.1 GCA_937942355.1 uncultured Pirellulaceae bacterium
GGTGGTGAGGAAACCGCTGCGGCAGTGGATGTTGCGGATCACGGCTTACGCCGATCGTTTGGAAAAAGACCTTGAGTCACTGGACTGGTCCGAAGGGATTAAGAAACTGCAGCGCGATTGGATCGGACGCAGTACCGGCGCGGAAGTCGATTTCTACATCGGAGCTAAAGAGAACGTTGCCACTTGGAAATCCGACCGTTCCGCCAGCGGATTTCCACGCAAACCAGATAGCGACGTTTTACGAGTCTATACGACGCGTCCTGACACATTGTTCGGTGCAACCTACATGGTACTCGCACCTGAACATGCGGCAGTTGAAAGCCTGACGACAGACGAACAAAAGTCAGCCGTTGAGGACTACGTCGCCAAAGCGGCGGCCAAAAGTGATCGTGATCGTCAGGACGACAAGACGAAAAAATCGGGCGTCTTCACGGGCGCTTATGCGATCAACCCGATCAACGACAAACCCGTTCCGATTTGGATCGCAGACTACGTGTTGGCTTCCTACGGAACCGGAGCCATTATGGCGGTGCCGGCCCACGACACGCGTGACTTTGAATTCGCCAAGCAGTACGACATCGACATCGTCCCCGTCGTGCAGCCGACCGACAACGACGACATCGACTTGGAAAAATTAGCCGCTGGCGAAATCTGTTTTGCCGGAATGGGAACCGCGATCAACTCGGAGCAATACGACGGAACTCCTACCGCCGAATTCAAACAGAAGATTACTCAATCGCTGGGCTCGATGGGCGTCGGCAGTGAAGCGGTCAACTACAAATTGCGTGACTGGCTGTTCAGTCGCCAACGTTTTTGGGGCGAACCGTTTCCGATTCTGCACGAGTTGAATCAGGAGCAATATTCGAAGGGGGCTGTCGAGTTCACTGGAAAAGTCAGGACGGTTGCGGACAAAGACTTGCCTGTCGAATTACCAAAATTTGACAATTTCAACGTACAAGAGGATGCCGGTGCCGGAAATGAGTATGCGCCTCCTCTGGACTTTGCTGATGAGCAATGGTTGTATCCTGAAATTGACGGCGTCGTTTACAAACGGGAAACCAACACCATGCCACAGTGGGCGGGATCGTGTTGGTACTACTTGCGATTTATCGATCCCAAGAACGATAAGGTCTTCGTTGATCCAGAATTAGAAAAGCAGTGGATGCCTGTCGATCTTTACATCGGTGGCGCCGAGCATGCCGTGCTGCACTTGTTGTACGCTCGCTTTTGGCACAAAGTGTTATTCGATCGAGGCCACTTGCAGACCAAAGAGCCGTTTCAAAAACTGGTCAACCAAGGCATGATTTTGGGCGACATCGAATTCACGGGATATCAAGACGGAAATTCCAATTGGGTGTCCAGCAACGATGTCCACCGCGACGAAGAACGTCAACCCATCACAAAGTCGGGCGAGGCGCTTACACCTGTCAAGATTGATCCTGATGACGCGCAGAAATCAGGGAACACCTTTGTGTTGAAAGAGGATTCGTCGATTTCCGTCGACAGTCGTGCCTATAAAATGTCCAAGAGCCGAGGCAATGTCGTGACTCCGGACAACGTTGTTGAAACTCACGGTGCTGATTCGCTGCGTTTGTACGAAATGTTTATGGGACCGCTGGAGCAGGCGAAGCCTTGGAGCACAGCGGGGGTCAGCGGCGTTCGGAATTTCTTGGACCGAGTCTGGCGTTTGGTGGTCGAAGGCGACAAGGACGCCGATAAGAACGAGGCTCAGAATGAAATCACGCTCAGTTCTGCTGTCGTGGATACGCCGCCCAATGAAGAACAGACGCGCGTCCTGCATCAAACGATCAAAGCCGTCACTCAAGACATTGAGAAACTGAGCTTCAACACCGCGATCGCGCGAATGATGGAGTTTGCAAATTTCTTTACCAAGCAAAAACAGCGCCCCAAGGAATGCTTGAGCCAGTTTTTGCTGCTGTTGTCGCCGTTTGCGCCGCACATCGCCGAGGAACTTTGGTCGGTACTGGGTAATGAGAATACGCTTGCGTATGAGCCTTGGCCGGAGTTTGACGAAGCGCTGACGATCGAATCGTCTGTCGAAGTGCCCGTTCAAATCATGGGCAAGATCAAGGCGCGTCTTAACGTTCCGCGCGGCACCTCCAAGGACGATCTTGAGAAAATAGCACTGGCTGACGAAAAGGTCGTTGAATTGTTGAAGGGCAAGAACATCATGAAAACGGTCGTTGTTCCGGATCGCTTGGTAAATTTCGTTGCAAAATAGGCGCCCTGGCGGGCGATTTCGAATTTATGATTTCTAATTTCGAAATTTTCAAAAATCAAAATTCAAAAATCGAAGTTAGAAATCTACCGCGCACATGTGGCAACCAAAATCTAACGCTCTGTTGCGACGAAAGTTACTGGCTTGGTTCGATCGCCACCAGCGGGACCTTCCCTGGAGAAAACGGAAGTCGCCCTACCGCATCTGGATCAGCGAAATCATGCTGCAACAGACTCAGGTAGCGACCGTTGTCGATTACTACTTGCGGTTCATGAAGCGGTTTCCCAATGTGAAGAAGCTGGCGGACGCCGATCAAGCGGAGGTATTGAAACTGTGGGAAGGGTTGGGCTACTACCGGCGGGCGCGGCAGTTGCACGCGGCTGCTATTGAGATCGTCGAAAACCGGGGCGGCGTTTTCCCGGAAACCTTTGACGAGGTCTTAAGCTTGCCCGGCATCGGTCGTTACACCGCCGGCGCCATTCTCTCGATCTCCCAGGACCAGCGACTGCCGATCCTTGAAGGCAACACCATCCGTTTGTACGCGCGGCTGTTGGGGATGAAATCCAATCCACGCTCGACCGCGAATCAAAAAGTGCTGTGGGAGTTCGCTGAAACG
>CALDEW010000426.1 GCA_937942355.1 uncultured Pirellulaceae bacterium
TCGACTTTATCGCGAAACTTTTTGGCTGCGACGAGTGATTTTCGTTTGCCTCCATAGCGCCGGTCACCGAAGAACTTCTCGGTTTTCACGCCTCGACGCTGGATACGAACTTCCCACCCGCCGTATACTTTTCCGGCTTTGCTTTTCGTTTCTATGCGCGAAATGTTGCGGCGGGGATTTTTCCTGGCCATATTGAGAGAAGATCAAGCAGAAGGAAGGGCGAGCGAGAAGGAGGAACGCTCAGGAGTGTTCGAGTAACAATAGGAGGATGGGCGCTAATTTTCCAGCGGCATGCTCAAAACCCCTTGATTTGGGGGTGTTTGCTCAATTTTTCGCAGGTGGACATTCTGTCCCAAGAATCGCAGAAGAGCGAGACGAATTGCCTACCACGCTACGGTTGGCCTTTTTTGTTACTGCTGACCTGAACAACCTAGTGCTGTGTTCCAGCTTAGATTTAGGGTTGGAGGTAGTAGATGAGGCAACGAGTCTTGCCCCTCCATTCCCCTTTGATTCATCGTTTGATGCAGCCGCAGGATTCGTGGCCTCATCCACTACCCTAAAATTAAGACGTAACGCTGCACTAGCCTGAATAACTTGGCCTTAGTTGTTAAGCGACCGTAGTGCTTCGAGCAACGACTGGTATTCGTCGTTGCAGCAGGGGCAATTATTGAGATGCTGTTTAACCTTCAACATTGATTCGCACAACGAAGTGCCCATCAATTCGGTTTCCGCGAATTCCGCTACGTTGACTAAGCAGTCATCACAGGAAAGCGAATCGGGAGTGGAATTAACGACCAGAGAAATCAGGGTGCTAATTTGTTGTTTGGAAAGTGGCATCTTGAGGAAGGTTTTCTGTTAGGCGAACACGCTTTCGATATCCGAAAGTGAAAAATTGGAGTTTTCGAATCCCGATTTCAAACGCTGTTTAGCATCGTGAAAGAGTTTGTAGACCGCGTTTCGGTTACTGTTGGTGCGCCGTGCAATTTCTTCCACCGGCATACCACCGAGCAAGGCACGAACAACGGTGCGCTGTTTTTCGGTCAGTTGATTTTCGATCAAATTACTTAGCGTTTCGAGAATCGCACGTTGGTCAATCGCATTGCCTGAGACATCATCTTCGGTAATGGCCAGCTCGATCTTCATATCGTTTCCAGAAGTAATCGCGTCCAATGACACGTCCTTGTGATGTCTTCGTCGAAGTTCAGAGATCCCTACACGAATCGCAATTGAGATCGCCCACGTCGTGAACTTGCTGCGTCCCTCAAATGAGTCGATGTTCTTCATGACACGGATCAATGACTCCTGGCAAACGTCTTCGCAAAACGCATCATTTTGACCACGTCGAAAAAATGCTCCCTTCAGCCCGCCCATGAGGATTACTCTTAGTTTCCCAACAGCTTCCTCTCGATGGGATTCACTTTTGAGTTTCTCTACCCATTGGTAAGGGTTGGAGGACATTGATTGACTTTCGGTCGAGTACATAAGCCTTCAACGAAATTGAAAAAATTATCAACTTCTAGTTGCTCCCTGAGCTGCCTGTTTTTGATTGCCCAGCCAGCTATATCGTAGCTGGACATAGCTTTTATACGGTATGAACGCCAAAACAGATCAGTCAGTCGCCTATTTACACTCTCAATTGTACTCGACTTCACAACTTTGACGCAGCGATCGGGAATGTTTTACGTGGGTTACCCAAAAATGGCCCAATTTCTCGAAGTGAAGGCCGAAGTGGACCCCCATTGTTCACTACACACCTAAAACGCGCGGTTTGCCAGCTGGCTGACTTTAATTACACAACTATTACCTACTGCAGACGCTCTAGGGACCAAGGTTTTTCCGATAATCCCTATACTCATGGCCTTAATTCATGGGGTTTGTGCTGTTCGAGCGATCGCTCAATTCAACGCTTACTTCAACCTACCCGCACTTCAATCATATCGATTTTTACCAGCCGCTTAGGCAAGTAAGGAATATCTATGGCGACTGCTTACGACGACGCTAACACCGTTGAGAATGACGCAAAGAACAAGAAACGTCTGTCTGATGGACTCGTGCCTCAACCTGTTTCAGAGCATGCTGAGATCGACCCTTTTGCGGCGATGGAACGCGACGATGATCACGGCAACTTTCATGGAAGCCACCACCATCACGAGCACGAAGAGATGAGCACCGGTCGCAAGATCGTCATGCTGGGCGTGGTGATTTTTCCACTGCTGGCTCTGGTCGCAACGATCGTCACGACTTGGCAGTATGGTTTCATGGGCTGGTTGTATCTTGGGATGCTCGTTGGAGGCTGGTATCTCACAGGATTGGGCATCACCATCGGATACCACCGCCAGCTGACTCATCGGTCATTTGAAACCTACAAACCGATCCGGCATTTTTGGGCATCACTTGGAGCATTGGCTGTTGAAGGATCTCCGATCGATTGGTGCATGGTGCATCGCAAGCATCATCAGTTCAGCGATCATGAAGGCGATCCACACTCGCCGCACCTGGCAGGAGACGGCATCGTCAACAAGGTCAAAGGATTTTTCCACTCGCACATTGGTTGGCTGTTTATTAGTAACTGGTCCAAGAGTGAAAGAGCCAAGTACATTCCGGATCTGATTCAGGAAGAGTACCTGATGTCGATCGACCGAAACTACGTTTGGTGGGTGGTTGCGAGTCTCGCGATTCCAATGGTGTTCGCAGGCATTGTAACGATGTCCATCCAGGGTGCTTTGCTGGGGTTGTTGTGGGGAGGATTTGCACGCGTCTGTTTCACTCACCATATGACTTGGGCGATCAATTCGGTTTGCCATGTCTTCGGCAGTCGCGACTTCAAGTCGTCTGACGATTCTCGTAACAATGTTATCTTCGGCATTTTCAGCCATGGCGAAGGTTGGCACAACAATCATCACGCCTTCCCGTCGTCGGCTCGCCATGGTCTGAAGTGGTGGCAGTTCGATCTAAGTTGGATCATCATTCGGTCGATGGAGTTGCTGGGGATGGCATGGGACGTGCGTTTGCCGTCGGAAAAAGCGATGGCCAAGAAAGCCGTTATCACAGAGATTTGATCAATATATCAAAGCAGTAAATGCTTTGAAGAAAATCAGACAACGCGAAACGATAGAGCGACCTTCTTTTTGGAGGTCGCTTTTTCTTTTGCCACTTCTTGGATTCTACCCGTGCGAAGGTTAGCTATAATGAGGTCGGCGCTGGCCATACAGGCCGCTCTTATTTCAACAAAACCTTTAAAAAAATCCCATGCTGCAATCTTCGCCAATGATATCCCATCGTCTCATCGTACTGTCAGTTGTCTCTGCATTGATGGTTTGGGCTGCCTTTTTACCCATGCAAAACGTCTCGGCCCAGAGCGTGCTGCTGTCGAATCTGCGAACGTCCGAGCAAACGGCTGCAGCGCCATCGAAGGCGCCATCTAAGGCGTCGTCTATGGTGAAGTCCGAGGCCGCTGCCTCTGAGCAGCATTCGGTGTTGCGAAAGTTACCTGCCAAGGACGACACGGTACCTGATCCGTTTTTGAATCCGAGTATCCCACCAGCATCGCCGCCTGACGTGGGTGCGATTTTGCAATCTTCGGGCGTTGAAGACGCTTTAGAATCGCCTAAGTCGTCTCCCCGCGGAGCCCACGAAGACTTGGATGCATTATTGTGGCTGCGGACTTCGGTCGAATTCGATGCACTGACGCGTCAGGCGTTTGCCGCTGCTACGCAAAAACTAGGCGAAGCATTGGTTGATCCAGATTGGGAGGCGCTGGTCGCAGCTGAACGAACCGGTGCTGCCTCAGCCAGTCGCCCGCCCTGCGTCATCGTCGACGTCGATGAAACGATGTTGGACAACTCCGGTTTTCAATTGGAAAGAATTCAATCAGATACCGAATACGAAACGGACATCTGGAACAAATTTGTGAAGCGACGTGCTTCACCTGCGATCGAGGGGGCGGCGGACTTTGTCAAAGCGTGCCGCGCGAGCGGGGTGAAGGTGTTCTTTGTTACCAATAGAGAGGCCAAAGTCGAAGCCGCGACTCGCGATAACTTAATTTCGCAAGGACTGATGACCGCCAGCGATCCTGATCAAATTCTCAGTAAGAACGAACAGCCTGATTGGACGTCGGACAAAGCAAGCCGGCGCTCGATCGTGGCCCAAAATTATCGCGTTCTATTGCTGGTCGGTGATGATTTGAATGACTTTCTTTCGGCTAAAAATCTGACGATCGCACAGCGGAAACTACTATTCCAGGCGCACCAGAAGAATTGGGGCCAATCGTGGTTTGTGGTGCCTAACCCCAATTACGGTAGCTGGGAACAGGCCACCATCGGAAATGACTATTCTGCACCGCTTGAGAAAAAACGCGCATTGAAAATGCAGACGTTGGGCGAGGCTGCCCAATAACGGACGACTTAGTTCTCTCCATCGCTGTTCTTAACAAACCGATATCCGGCATCTCGGATCGTCAGAAAATGGACCGGCTTGCTGGGGTTGGGTTCAAAGGTCTTTCGTAGTTGCCGCAATATCTGGTCGGGGGCCCGCGTGGTCACGTGGCCCGGTAATTCCCAAACGTCTTCCAACAACTGGTGCCGCGAGATAACTTTCCCTTCGTTTTGAGCGAAATACTTCAGCGCTTTGATCTGCAACTGTGTCAGGCGAACGGGTTTCTTACCGACGGTTACTTCGTAGGTGTCAAAGTTGATTTTGGCATCGGCAAATTCATACGAACCGATTTCTTTTACGGCTTGGGGTCCATGGTTGGCTTGCCCCAGAAGATTTTTGATGCGGCTGATGAGTTCCGGTAATTCGAAAGGCTTGACCATGTACTGGTTCGCTCCGACGTCGAAGCCTCGCGAGCGGTCTTCGGACAGCGTGCGGGCGCTGAGCATCAACACGGGCATTTGTTTGCCTGCATCGCGGAGCTGTTCGCAGACTTCATAGCCACTCATGCCAGGCAGCATCAGGTCCAAGACAATCAAATCTACCGGGTTTGTATCGTCCGAAGCGATCTGCAGCGCCATCGGGCCATTGGAGGCAACGGTGACGGTGTAACCTTCGGCTTCGAGGTTGAATTTGATGCCTACCGCAAGGTGGCTTTCGTCATCGACGACAAGAATATGGCTCATGGGTTAATATGGCTCATGGGTTAATTTGGCTAATGGATTAGCTTACAACGTCAGGTTGAGTGTCATTTTCGCGCGAGTCGTTTGGGATTGTTTCATTCAGGTTCGCCCCATCAACAGGGGGGCCATTGATCACAGTCCCGTTCTGTTTGTCGATTTTTGAATCAGCGGCTGGCCCAGATGGCTCCGCTTCGACCGCCGCGCTGTCGGCACGCACGGATATCGCCGGTAGTCGAACCTCGAACGTGGTCTGCATCTTCGTCGTGTCATTAGACGCAGCGTCGTCCAGTACAACGACCTTCCCGCCGGCGCGTCTGACGAGCGTGCGGACGATGTAAAGTCCCAAACCTGTCCCCGGTTTCTCGCGGCGAAGCTCTCTTCCCAGACGAACAAATCGACCAAAGATCTTTCGCCGCAATGCCATTGGAATTCCCGGACCATTGTCGGAGATCCGGCAGACGGCAAAATTATCTTCGAGCTTCAAAGAGATGTGAACCGCTGGATCTTGATCGGCATACTTTACCGCGTTGTCGATCAAATTTCGAAAAATCATCAGCGCGTCGACGCGCGTTGTGTTGATCAGACAGGGCTGAAGCTCGGATTGCACGACAGATTGATCCACGCGATAACGCAGCGTAACACTACGTATTGCCTGTTGAATGATCTCGGCCAAATCAACCGCCTCCACATCGTAGCTTCGGACTTTATCGGCGTAACCGGCTTCGAGCAAATGTGAGATAAGATTGTCTAAGCGCTCCACGTCGTCCATCATGAAGCGCTGAAACGTCTTGCGCTCTTTTTCGCTGACGTCGCGCATCTCAAGGGTTTGAAGATAGAGTTTCAGCGATGCGATGGGCGACTTCAGTTCATGTGTCACGCTGTCGATGAAGTTCGATTGGCGGCGCGTGAGATTGATCGCTTTTACCGACAGCGTCATGTAAAAAACGACACCGGTCAGAACGATCGCCAAAAACGAGGTGCCGATCGACAGCGCCGCCCAATAGAAACCCGATTGCGGAGACTGCAAAGCGCTCACCGTGGCCAGAATCACCCAGCCAACGATCAAGGCGATGATCAAAATGATCATCGTCACGCCGATGGTAATCGGAAATTTAAGGGACCAACGTTCGAACATAGTGAATCATCATGCACGACCAAGAATGGTTTTGAAAGTGCCTGATTTGCCCTATTTTTTCTTTTTATTGTCTCGCAGAGAAGCTGTGCGGTTGAAAACGAGGCTTCCCGCTGACGAATCTTGGTTATCCACACAGAAGTAGCCCAATCGCTCAAACTGGTAACACGCTCCTGGTGCCGCGTCGGCCAGCGATGGCTCCAATTTCGCATTCTTCATCACGACCAAACTTTCAGGGTTGATGGTCTCCTTCCAATCAACACCCTCTGGCACATCGTCGGCCTTTTCTTTTTCGAACAACACGTTGTAAACACGCACTTCGGCGTCGATCGCATGAGCCGCGGAGACCCAGTGGATCGTGCCGCTGGGCTTGCGTCCGTCGGGAGCTTTGCCGCCGGCGGTTTCGGGATCGTAGGTACATCTCAATTCAACGACCTTACCGTCATCGTCTTTGATGACGTCGTTGCATTTCAAGAAGAACCCGTTCTTCAAACGCACTTCGCGGCCCGGTGCCATGCGGAAGAACTTTTTGGGCGGATCTTCCATAAAGTCTTCGCGTTCGATGTACAGTTCGCGGCTGAAAGGCATTTCGCGAATTCCTGCCGATTCGTCTTCGGGATTGTTGACGGCCTTCCGCATCTCGGATTTGCCCTCGTCGTAGTTTTCGATTACGACTTTCAACGGATCCAAAATTGCCATGGCGCGATTGGCAGTTTTGTTGAGATTGTTACGAACGTACAGTTCCAGCAAGGCAAGGTCCGTCATGCCGTTAAATTTTGTCACGCCGATATGGGCGCAGAATTCTCGAATCGCCACCGCCGGATAGCCGCGCCGGCGCATGCCGCTGATCGTTGGCATGCGTGGGTCGTCCCATCCAGAAACGTAGTTGCCTTGCACCAATTCCAGCAGTTTCCGTTTGCTCATGACGGTATGCGTCAGATTCAAACGCGCGAATTCGATCTGCTGCGGATGGTGAATGCCAAGGGCTTCGATGTACCAATCGTACAAGGGGCGGTGGTTTTCAAATTCGAGCGTGCAAATCGAATGAGTGATCTTTTCAAGGCTGTCCGATTGGCCATGCGTCCAATCGTAAGTCGGATAGATGCACCATTTGTCGCCGGTGCGATGATGGTGCTGGTGACGAATACGGTACATCGCTGGATCACGCAAGTTCATGTTGGGCGAACTCATGTCAATTTTCGCGCGCAGCGATTTTTCGCCGTCTTTGAATTCGCCGTCTTTCATGCGCTGGAAAAGATCAAGATTCTCTTCCACCGAACGATCACGATACGGGCTGTCCTTGCCTTCTTTATTCCAACCCGCGCGATACTCTCGTACCTCTTCGGTCGTCAGGTCGCAGACGTAGGCTTTTCCCTCTTCAATCATTTTGATTGCCCAGAGATAGATCTGCTCGAAATAGTCAGAGGCAAAAAACTGATTTTCACCCCAATCGAAACCAAGCCAGCGGACATCTTCCTTGATCGATTCGACGTATTCGACGTCTTCTTTTTCCGGATTGGTGTCGTCAAAACGTAAGTGGCAGACGCCATCGAAATCATTGGCGATTCCAAAATTCAGACAGATCGATTTAGCATGGCCAATATGGAGATAGCCGTTGGGTTCGGGCGGAAACCGAGTGACAACGGCTCCACCATTTTTTTTATTGGCGATGTCTTCGGTAATGATCTGACGGACAAAATCAACCGATTCAGTTTCTGATTTGCTCATGATTGTCGATGCGTTTGTTGTGACGCAAATAGGGTTTGGAAATGAAGTCCAACGGTAGATCGCTGTTTTAACGAATTTGATAGATTCAGACGATAGGGAACAACGGAGCCTCGGAGGTTGCGGTGCTAATTACTTAGACCGCCGAGTCCGATTTTTGTTCGTCTGACAACCGATCCAAGGCCAGTGCCATTCTATTGAGCACTCGATCGCGCCCAAGAATCTCCAACGTGTCGAACATGCCAAAACCGGCGGCTTTTCCGGTCACCGCAACGCGCAGCGCGTGAATAATGTCGCCAATCTTGATGCCTTGGGTTTCACAAAAACCTTTGATGGCTGTTTCTAGTTCTGTAGCGGCGAATTCTGGGTGGACGCTGAGCACCTTATAAAGTTCGCCGACCAAAAACCCCGCCTGCTCGGGTTTGACCATTCGTTTTTGCCACGCCTTTGCGTCGTAGCTCAATTGGTCGTCTTCGATGAAGAAATCGTCAAAATTGAGAATGTCTCCAGCCATCGACAAACGATCACCGGCGGCTTCAATAATGCTCTTCATCATCGCCAAATGATCGCATTCCATGGGGTCGTCAGTGACCTTGGCTTGCTCCAGATACTTCTTGCACAGCCTCGACTTCTGTTTCAATGGGACGGCGTCCATGTACCGCTCTTGGAAGGCCTGAAGTTTTTTGGGGTCAAAACTGGCCGCCGATTTAACGACTCGATCTAGCGAAAAGTGCTCGAGCATTTCCTCGCGCGAGAACATTTCTGTTTTGTCATCCAACGACCATCCCAGCAACAGCAAGTAGTTATTCACGGCGTCAGGATTGAAGCCGATCTGTTTGTAGAAGTCCACCAGTACCGGGCTGAAGGTGGCGGGATCCGTTTCCAACCCAATGCGTTCGGCGATGGCGGCTCCGGATTGGTACAAACGTTTGAAGTCTTTGTTGTTGAGATATTCGGCGATCTTTCGCTTGCTCAGTTTCTTTTTGCTGCCGGGTTCGGCGACGTAAGGGAGATGGGCATATTTGGGCAACGTGTAGCCCAGCCCCTGAGCGATGAAAATTTGGCGAGGCGTATTGGAAAGGTGTTCGATGCCACGAATGACATGTGTGATCTCAAACTCCGCATCGTCCACCACGTTGGCCAGGTGGTACAAACAAGTCCCATCGGCGCGTTGGATCGCATGATCGGCTTCGGTACTCCAATCGACCGAAACGTCGCCCACGACCAAGTCATTAAACTCGCATTTGCCTTCACGGTGCATTTTCAAACGAACGACAAAGCTGCGTCCTTCGGCTTCGAATGCGGCGGCTTGTTCATCCGTTTCGGCCATCCATTTACGGCTGTAGACGAAATCCGTTTTCGCTTTCTCAGCCGCTTCCCGTTCGGCGGTCATCTCTTCGGTGGTGGCGTAGTCGCGATACGCCAGACCGGCATCGAGTAACTTGGCCGCAGCATCCTGGTAGTTGGATAAACGCTGCGACTGGAAGTAGGGCTCGTGAGGGCCGCCGACCTCGGGGCCTTCGTCCCAGTCGATACCCAACCAGCGGAATCCGTCCAAGATGGGAGCAAGGGCTTCTTCTTGATTGCGTTGTGCATCGGTGTCGTCGATGCGGAGGATGAATTGGCCTCCGGATTGTTTGGCCAGCAACCAGTTGAACAGCGCGGTGCGCACGCCGCCAATATGAAGGTAGCCGGTGGGCGATGGAGCGAATCGAGTACGGACGGTCATGGGGAGCAACGAGTTAAATGAGTTCTAGGATCGTGTCAGCGAAACCAAATGGACGGTCGCTTGGTTTGTGACTCCAAGTCTACGGTCTGCCAAACCGAGATTTTAATTGAACTCGTTGGAGGTGAGAACCGGGCGAATATCGTCTGCGAGGCTTATCTACGGTCGTCAATCGCGTTCAATGCACCCGATAACGGCGATGGTCCAACTACGCCGCTCTCCGTTTGGCCTTGGCTGCCTTGCGTGCTCGCCGCCGCTCTGACTTCGACATTTTGATAACCGCTTCGTTTTCGTCGGCACCTTCGCGGGCCGAGGCGAGCGGTGCTTTCGCTGAGGAACCTTGCTCTGAGTCTTTTCCAGCTGCTGCTTTTTCGGCTTGCTTTTGTTTTAAAAGCGCTTGGAAGTCGCTCATCGTGGTCGATTTCTTCTTGGCGGAGCTCGATGCGGGTTCGGGTTGAGCAGGTTTCACCTTGGCCGGCTCAGATTTCGTCGCCGCCGGTTGAACGGGCGTCGCTTTTTTGGCCGCCTTTGCTGATTTTCTTCGAGACCGTTCATTAGACTGGGCTTTTGTTTCATGTCCCGCTTCTTCGGTCGCCTTAGCCAAGTTTTTCTCTTCAGCGACCGAGCGTGCGGCTCGTTTAACTTTTGCCTTGGCTGCCGCCCGTTTTTTCACGGCAATCGCACCATGAGCGTGAAGATACACAAAACGAACATACAACAAATGTGCGAGCAAAAGAGAAATCGTGGCGACCAACACGGCATTGGGATAGGCCATTGCCAGCTCTTGCGATCCGATTCTATTTTCTGCCCACTGAGTATTTAGCACGGTTGAAATGGCGATGGCTAACCAAGCGACCACCAGCATTGAAAATGCCGCTTTTGAATCACGGATTTCGAACAGCATCCGGACCATGACCAACGCTAATAATGACAATTTGATCGTCATCGGAATCAACGACTCGTTGGCGACTGAAGTCAACTGCGCCAGTGAAGCCAAGTGAAAAATGATTGCTTCAAAGTTCACGATCGCAGCAATACTGGCAACGAAAAAGATCGGTGGCACGATCAGCCAGATTCGGTAAGTTCCTCCATAATCATCACAGCGATGTTTCCGCAACGCAAAGATCTGCAGGCTGGCCAAACCTGTCAGCAACAGCATCATCGAAAGCATCCAACTGGCAAGTGTGCCTGAACCGGTCAGCGCAATTGCTTGCACGCTCGCGTCGCCGATGTAAGGACGCCATGCCGGAGCGTAGAAGTTCAGCAAATTCAAAACCGCAACGCCTCCAAACAGCACCAGACCACAAAGCGTTATCACCCAGATCTTTTTTGGGAATAGATCCGTCGTCTTCAACTGGCTTCGTCGGTCAGCGCCGAACGCGTAGGCACGTTTTGCCGATTCCGTTTTCTCTTCGGAAGGGGCGTCATCGGCGGCGGAATTGTCTGCTTCAACGAACGTCGAAACGTATTCTTCGCTCATTAATCGACGGCGTCGGTCATTGCGTCGGTTAATCATGCTGATCTGGGATAATAAGAAAGTAGAGGCGGTCTCAGTTATTATCGGCGCTGAAGTTGGTCGGAATTAAGTGAAACGATTAAGTAAACGCTACGCTAAACGGCTCCAACAACGCACCGGAAATGTGACAGCACTGAAAAGGTGCCAGCATTATTGGCTGGCAATCACGGAATTCTTTAGCACGCCGACAGATTCGATTTTCACCTCCAAATCGTCGCCGGGAAGCAGAAAACGAGGCGGCGTGCGGGCGGCTCCGACCCCAGATGGAGTTCCGGTGAAGATCAAATCGCCGACTTCCAGCGTTACGAATTGAGAAATGTGTGAGATCAATTCGTCGATCGGGAAAATCATATCGGCGGTGCTTTGGTCCTGCATGACCTCACCATTGAGCAACATTTGAACTCTCAAGTCGTGCGGATCGGCTATCTCGTCGGCCGTCACGATGTAGGGGCCCACCGGAGCAAAAGTGTCAAACGTCTTTCCCAGCAGCCACTGGCCACCGGGTTTTCCTTTCTGCCAATCGCGCGCGGAGATGTCGTTGCCGCAGGTATACCCAAAGACATGCTCCAGTGCTTTACTGCGATCGATGAACTTTCCAGGTGTTCCGATAACGACAACCAACTCCGCTTCGTAGTCAACTTTTTTGGCGATCAAGGGCAGCACCACGTTATCACCATGGCCACAAACGGCTGACGAAAACTTGCTGAAAATAATCGGAAGCCTTGGCGCAGAAGCTCCCATTTCGACCGCGTGCTGAGAGTAATTCTGGCCGATGCAGATGATCTTAGGCGGACAAACAATCGGCGGCGCCAGCTTCACAGAATCTTCTTCAATCTGCTTCAGTTCACCACGTTGAAGAGCCGTTTTGATGGCTGTCAGAGCAGCTTCTCCCCGCGAAATCAGCTGAGAAACAGAACGCACCCCGAACACTTGGGGGTCTAACACCGCAAGTTTCGACTCAGACGTTTGGACCGCAATGTGGTGTCGGCCCCCCTTCAAAATTGTGCAAACCCGCATGGATAACCAAAGTGAAAGTTGAGAAAAAAATATTGAAATCTAACAGCCCGAACGATCCGCACAAGCGTTGCCGTTTTTTGGGATCAGACGCGGTGTTTACCACATAAATCCCACCGGGCGCTAGGCAGATTCTACACTCTGGTAGGGATTCCCTCGGGCTGACGCTACGTATTTTGTCGGTCTCGATACACTTTTGATACACCTATAAAACCGGTTGACGACTATGTCGGATCAAAGCTTTAACACAAACGGCCCACTTCCAGCTTCTTCACAGCCTGTTCCAATTGCAAAGCAGTTGGAAGCTCAGGCTTACCTTTGCCAGGTGCAGAATCAGTTGAAGGATTCTTTAAAAAAAGAAGGAGATGCGAGCATTTCGAAACTTCCAGAACGTTTTTCGAATTACACAGCTCCCCAGGAAGAAACAGAGCCTCCGCGTGTGAATAAGATGGATGCGTTCTTTCTTCAAGCAGAGGAAGAAGAGCGTCAGCGCGCCTTGGCTGCGAACGCAACCGTTGAGGCGCCGGAACAGACTGTAGAGGAGCGATTAGAAGGATTTTCCGGCGACTTTGCGGCCGAGCACCAGCCCTCTGAACCCATTGAGCACAACGAAACGCCCAGCGTTGAATTCTCTCAGATTGATGTGATTGCTGACGAAGTGGCGGCACCGCCAGAAGTGGCCGATCCTTTTCAAGTGCAACAAGACGCAGAGTTCACACCGACGCCGCAAGAGCCTAGTCGTTTCTCTGTCAATTCCTTTTCGACGGGTTCCTTCGGTCAAAATTCTACCTCTGATGTGCAATCCCAGTTTATATCTCCACAACAAGAAGTTGCGCCCGTCGAGACAGAAGCGCCCGTCGAGACAATTTCGTCTTCTCCTGAGGCTTTCAACGAGCCGCCTACCTTCCAGCAACCACCCTCTTCTCAGCCGCAATTTGAATCGCCAGAGCTTCCTGAATCACCTGACTCTCCCGAGTCAACCGACAATCCTGAGACTCGGCGGTTGACAGGTGCTGCAGGATTATCTGCGGGTTTGGCCTTAGCCGGTGCCGCAGGAATGGGTGCGTTAGGTGCTTCGGCCACGAGTGGGGCGTCTTCGGAAGTTAACGATTGGGTTGAATCGCAGATGGACGAACAACCGGCCGCGATAGGAGACTCTTTGGAGGCGATTCGCCAACAACTGGCCAATGGCGAAGGACAAGTACCTTCAGGCGGCGGTGTCGCGCTGGAGCCAGAGAGTGATGTACGCTACGAAGCTGCGCCGGAACCGCGTAATGTAAGCCAGTTCAGCAACGATCCCAACGATCCATATCTGAACCAAAGTCAGGCAGGTGCGTTTGATCAAGGTAATGCTCAGCCGTCTCCAATGGAGCAAGATGCTTCAGCTCAATACGTTCAACAAGAGAGCGTTCAACAAGAGAGCGTTCAACCAGAGAACGTTCAACCAGAAAACGTTCAAACCCCAAACGTTCAAACCCCAAACGTTCAAACCCCAAACGTTCAAACCCCAAACGTTCAAACCCAAAACGTTCAACCAGAGAATACGTCGTCAACTCCGCAGCAACTCCCCCC
>CALDEW010000427.1 GCA_937942355.1 uncultured Pirellulaceae bacterium
TACTTCCTAATAACAGTATAACCTTGCCACCTGGCAATGCAAAAAAAATCCTTGGAATGATCCATAGGAACTTTACGAATTAGGCTGTCCAACGCGCACATGACTTTTGAGATCATCGTCCCTAGTTCCGCTGTCTAGAAAGACCGTATGGTCATGAAGCCCTGAGCGAACGGTCTTTTAGATCGGTCGCAAAACCATCAGCGCGTTTTCAATTCTTCGTCGTCCTCGGCCACGCGCACCGATGATGTGTTTGAGAACATGGGCGCGGCCAGATAAACGTGGCGGGCCAAGGGTTGTTTGGTTAGCGCGACCGAATCGCTGATCGCTTGCTTCAGGTCCTCAATGAATTCCGGAGCCGTGACAAGGATCGCCGTCGGATGACTTTTTAGGAATGCCGCTGCGGCTAATGGTTCTTCTTTTGAGAAGTAAACCACTTTCGAATCCTTCAACTTCATCGACGTGGCAAAGCTGTCGCGCGCGTAGTAGACAACCGGCGCATCATCGGCCCCGCCTGCAGATCGTTCGGACTGAATTTTGTTTACTGCCACTTGGATTGAACGTGAACTCGAGATCGCTGGAATCAGCTGGTTCACCAATAGCGCGGACATAAACAGGGCCAGCACGCCCACCGCCCCCCACGCCAGATAAGGATGTGAGCGTTTGCCTGAGGCGATAACGGTCGCGCCGATCACCAACGCTAAAGACGCTGCCATCACCAACATTGATGCCGCGTGCTCAGGCAGCAACCACAATACCCCGAGGCTGACAAGCGCCACCCAAGCCGCCATGTTCAAGGCCAGCCATTTGGGTAGCCGACTGTAAAATCCGTCAATCTCGACTACTTCGGACGTTCCCTGCTCACTTCCAGTTTCGAGGCCCGCCAGCTTCGAAAATACATTGATGTCGATCACCGACGCCATCAGCAAACAGAGCATCGGTACCGCCGGAAGAATATACGTTGGCAACTTTGCCGATGAGCACGTGAAGAAAATGAGAATCCACAACGCGACAAGCAATAGATATCCATGAGCCTCTGTCCGCCGAGCCCGAACGGCTGGTTTGCGCGTCGCGATAAACTTGACCAACGGCAGGAACAACTGTGAGGCGGGAAACATTAACAATAAAATGATAGGCAAGTAATACCAAAACGGCTGCTGATGCGAGATGCCCTCGGTAAATCGGACAACATGATGCTGCCAGAAAAAGTGAGTTAAAAACTCTGGCGTGCCAATAGCCGTTGCCAAGAACCAAGGGAAGCCGATCACGACAGCAGGAATGACGAAGAACAAAATATGCTTTGACTTATTGAAGATCCTCCGCCCCGTTAACCAAGAGAAAAGTAGTAACGGAGGAACGCAAATCGCCAAGATAACAGGGCCTTTGGTCATCAACCCCAGTCCGGTACAAACACCGGCCAGCACCCACCACCACTGGCGGAATCTACGACAGAAACTGCCTCGATAGAACGCCAAACAGGTAACCGAAGCTAACATCGTTAGCGTGGAATCCATCGTTAAGTACCGTCCCGAAAACGGAATGCCTAAGCTAAACAACGTCAGCAAAGCCGCGATCCAAGCCGCCCGGAATCCAATCAGCCGCTGGCCAATGGCACAGGTGAGAATAACTGTCAGGAATGAGACAACGACGCCCGGGAATCGTGCCGCGTTTTCGGTTACGCCAAAAGTCTTAAAACTGATCGCAGTCATCCAAGCCACCAAAGGCGGTTTGTCCCAATAATGTTCCTTCTTTAACTCCAGCGACATCCAGTTGCCACTATCAAGAATGTTCAACGCCAACTGCGCATTCCGCGCTTCGTCGGGCTCGAACAAAGGGAACGCCAAATTTTGATTCAGCATCAACGCCGTGATCAAACACAGCAATGCCCAAGCGCCAATCTTTAGCCCGCGATTCATTGGACTGGATCGCTTCGTCTCCCTTGGGGTTGCTTGTGGGAACATGATCGTGTTCCACCAAGTACGGAGCGTATCGTTAGTACCGCGTCTAATAGATTTTGAAGAAAGCCCACCAGCGGGTTCGTTGCTGAGCGTAAACACGTCCTGCACAGGAATAACATGGAACTTACCGGCCATCTTCAGATTTGAAATCAGCTGGGTGATAGACAGAGTCGCCTGAGGCGTAGACAGAGCGTTGCATGAGAGGACTTGTTGATCCGCCGCGCGGACCGCCTCGATCGTTTTATCAGTGCGTTTAAAAAGCAAAAAGGCATTATCAAACTGGCTGACGCTGGACTTAAGCAAAACATCGTTCAACAGTCGATGGCCCAACATCGCCGCACGCTTGTACCCCTTAGACGGTTTTACTTGCCGATAGTTACAAATAAACGTGTCCGTGTTTAGTCTATCTACCAGCTCGTTCAAACGGGCCGGTTCCACCGACGGATCGCCTTGAAGAATTGCAACGGTTTCGAAATATGCCATCCGTACTGCATCGCCGATGGTGGTGGCTGATCTCACGTAGACGTTGCCGCAGAGTACCGATCGTTGATTGACGGTCCAGTCGCCACAATGGGCGTCAACACAGATTATGTCTACCTGCCAGCGCGTGGAGGATAGATCGTGCGCGATCCTTTGCACACGATTGGTGTTGGCTTCTACTGATCCGGTAACAATGACAGAAATTGGATTTGTCGACTGCATAAGAATATCTCGATCGCGACGGGGAAACACGAGCGAACGTTAGCCATTTTCGTGGGAAGGGTCAACGCGAATGAAGAATACGAATCCACTCCATCAACGATCAGTATTGAGCAACGAAGGCGCCTCAATGGAATCGTCCAAACCACCTGCTATCACTGCATCCAGTTCGGGTGGGGAGATGGACTTTTCGAGGTTCACTAGTGCAGCTTTACATCTCAATTTTAGTGTAGTGGATGAGGCCACGAATCCTGCGCCTGCATTAAACGATCAATGGAAGGGTAAGGGTAAGGGAGAGGGAGAGGGAGAGGCGGGAATCGTTGCATCATCCACTAACTCCAGCCCAATATCTCAGTTGGCACACAGCATTAGAACGTCAACGTACAGCCGAGATATCCGCCGCCAAAGTAAATGCTTTCGCCGAAAGGACTGAGAGGTTCTACGGAAAGGCTGTTGTTCTCGCTTTGAGAGGTTGCCGCAGCAACGCTCCCAAGGAATACGCCTTCGTAACCGGCGCGTAAATTGAAACCACGAAACACTCGATAGTTGACGCCACCGGTGAAGTTAACACCACCGGTCAAGAACGAATCTTCACCGCTGTCATCTATGTTTGCCGTGTTAGCGTCGATGTCAACTCGGTTGTTCAATAACAACCCTTTAACCCCGCCCTCGAGGTACATTCCTGGAGCAATTCTTCTGTACAACTCCACCATGACCTGGCCTCCGAACAGGTTGTTGTCCGTCTTACTAAAGAAACCAGATACATCATTTGTTCCGCCAGCGGCAGGATCTGTCGAGGTAGAGTCAGCGCCCACGGTAATGTCATATTTCTCTTCAACGGAAAAATGCCTCAGACCGTACCCAACACGCAGGTGTTCTGACCGTCGCGACCAAACATTTAATTCAAAACTCTTAATTCGAGATTGATAGGTCGCCGCGTAGGAATCAGCCGGTTCTGCAAAGGTGCCACCAAAGAAAGTGGGATCAATACCCTCTCCAGTCAACGCTAGGTTTCCCGAAAATTCGTCGAAGTCGTAAGTCACAAACTCGTAGCCCGTACCGTATTCCGATGCCACCCCGATGCGAAATCGAGGGGTGCTTTCAGGGTCGACATTAATATCAGCATTGCTGAAGGTTTCGCCAGCATCGTTGGTCGCAAACGGCGCGCCGCCGTTGATGGCTCTGGAAAAGAACAGCCAATCGACGCCCAATTGCACCCCCATTGGCCCATCGGTCCAATCACCTGCCGCCGAGCTTTCTGGTGTCCACAATGCAGCTTCGGGGGACTGCGGGTCTCCACTTTGAAGATTGATACGACCATCGGGAGTAATCCAGTCGGCACCGGTGGAGCTGCTTGAAGTAGCTTCGGGGCCTACGGTGGGAACACTGGGATCGAACACTTCGATGGCATCGCCCGCAGAAGTATAAACGGTGTTAGCTCGATTCACGAATTCGGACCCAGCGGAACCTGCTTCGGCAAAACCACCACCGGAGCTAATTTCGCCAATTGGACCGTCCGCGAAATCTTGAGCCAATAAGCATGAGGCACCGGTTCCGGCTCCGACCAGCGTGATCATTGTTAACGCTGTTATGAACTTTTTCTTCATCCCTGTCCCATCCCATGGCTAGTGCTACCGAACGGCTCTCTGTCGCCGGTTAAACCTTAGATGCCTCACAAGCTGCACACGCGTCAACTCGTGAATCATACAATCCATCGTATCGACGCGCGAAACTGTAACCTGAAGATCATTGCGAACAGGTCATCCAAACCTTATGTCCTTGTAAAATTCCCTTGCCCTTAAGGTTGAATGAAGCTGTAGCGGTTGTGCTGGTCATAACTAAGTGAATTCGACCTAGAATCAGACATCGCACCAACAGCGTTAAGTATGGCAACGATTTATTGGCCTTAATGGTTCAGAACTGGCCAGAAACCCACTTTAGACAGGGAAGACGCGTTCTGGACAGTTTCGTTGGCTGAGTCAAAGCCGTTCTGTTAGCGCCGGTTTCGAGTATTTGCAATTATTGACCAAGGTGTGACACCAATTAGAATGATTCGAGACGAAAATCAGCTGGGTTAGAGAAAATGCGGGCCCCACTTAACAGGAACCGCAATCTGGTCAATCGCTCCATATCCATTAGCGTCATCTCGATCACGCAGCTCTATATCCCTGACCACTTTCTTCCATCACTGCCCTTTTTTTAACGCTGAGTAAATCTATGAGTATTGCGATTGTCACTGGTTCTGCGGGACTAATTGGTTCTGAAGCGAGCCGCCACTTTGCAAAATCAGGCCTCACCGTTGTCGGGATTGACAACGACATGCGGGCCGAATTCTTTGGAAAGGAAGCCTCCACTAAGTGGCAGCAAAGCCAACTGGAAAAAGAACTTGGCGACAAATACGTTCACGTCAGCGGCGACATTCGTGACGACGACATGATCGAAAATCTATACAAGAAATA